>SLOC01000058.1 GCA_007132685.1 Candidatus Saccharimonadota bacterium
CAATCGTGTCTCCAATGCGACCGAGGCAAAACTACGCCAGTATAAGGATTTCGCGGTGCTGTACCGAACTAACGCTCAGAGCCGCGCACTGGAAGAGTTGTTTATGCGTTACGGCATACCATACCGCATCGTTGGAGGCGTGCGATTCTATGACCGTAAAGAAATCAAAGACATCATCGCCTATCTTCGTCTCGTCTTTCAGCCAGAAGACCGCGTCAGTTTTGAGCGAATCGTCAACACGCCAACGCGTGGATTAGGTGCTAAGTCGGTGCAGCAGTTTTTTGACCTGGTGCGGGAGCATGGCGGTATCGAGGCAGCTTTCCGCTTGGTCGATGACGCTGGACTGACACCACGTGCTACCAGTAGTTTCAAGGAGCTGCATCGTATCCTCCAAGAGACGCGCGCACAAACCGAGGACACATCAGTATCATTCGTGCTCGAGTCGCTTATTCGCAAAATCAAGTACATGGAGTATCTCGACGATGGTTCAATTCAAGGTGAGTCATGGCAAGAAAATATCAAGGAGCTCATTGGCGTCGCCAAGGCATACGATGAGCTTGGACTAGCGACCTTTCTCGAGGAAGTATCGCTTATCAGTGACTTAGACGGTGCAGATTTTTCCGGAGATGCAGTGACACTCATGACACTCCACGCAGCCAAAGGTCTGGAGTTTCCAGTGGTATTTATGGCAGGCATGGAGGAGTCAATCTTTCCGCATTCGCGCTCATTATTTGATCAACACGAAATGGAAGAGGAGCGGCGGCTGTGTTACGTCGGCATGACGCGCGCCAAACAAGAATTGTATCTGCTGCACGCAACCAGTCGGATGCTGTTTGGGTCGATGCAACACAATCTACCGAGCCGCTTCTTAAGCGAAATCGACGATACACAACTGGAGGCTACTGCTTCATTCGAGATGCCCGCAAGCCCGCCATCGTCACCCCAGCCTTCGAGCGATGAACCGACCTACGTTCCGGAATTATTTGAGGGCGATGCAGTCGCGCACGATGTGTTTGGCGAGGGAACGGTCGTAGAGATCGATGGCGACATCGCCACAATCTACTTCAAGCAAAAGGGTCCGAAGAAGATAAATATCGCCTTCGCACCGGTTAAAAAACTATCGGAACAGTCATGATACGCACGTGGCGAATAGTTGGTATCATTGCTTTTTGGGCAAGTTGGCCAGCACTCTATTTGCGCCTACGGCGCAGCGCGCGCGTCCGCATCGTAGTTTTGCACCAGGGAAACGTGTTGCTAGTGCGGAACTGGTATAACTCTGGCCAGTGGCAACTACCCGGTGGTGGTATTCGCCAGGACGAATCGATGACCGAGTCAGCCCAACGGGAGCTTGCTGAAGAAGTAGGTATCGAGCTTCAACCAGAAGACTTTAACTCGCTCGGTAAACAGTTCGCGGTGAGAGAGCGTGGTCTGCCATTTCGTTGCCAGCCGGTCATTGCCCACGTCGGCAGTGAAGATTTCTCTATTAAAAAACGTGAAATTGTTGACGGAAAATGGCTGCCAATCAGCCGCGCTATGGACGCTGCCGGCCTCTCCAACAGTACGCTCGCCACCCTTGAGCTTGTGGAAAAACACCGTTAAATTTGCTATGATAAGCGCTGGTTTATCGGTCAAAAGATCCTACCTAGCAAGCAACTACATTTATGAACAATACAACGGCTAAATCTTCTACCAAACGGCAGTTTAAACTGCCGTTTGGGGTTCATAATTGGCACAAACACCCGATGGTGCTACCGGTCACCGTATTTTTTGTTTTGTTTTTCTTCGGCTTGGGTATGTTTGTGAGTGTTGGCGCAACGACACTTCGATCAAATGGTACAAATATAGTTACTATTACTATGAATGGTGAAAAGCAAGTGATGCCAACGAGAGCAGAAACAGTCGGAGATTTATTAGAGAGACTGGAGATTGAGATTGATGAAAAGGATGTCGTAGAGCCATCTACCGACACTCTAATTGAAGATAATTTTCGTATCAATATCTATAAATCACGAGCACTGGTTATCGTTGATGAAGGTGAGAGCATTTACATTGAATCAGCAGAACCAGAACCACGAGATGTGATAAAAGAGGCAGGTATCGATGTACACCCTGAGGATATCGTCGAACGAGATGTGTCAGAACCAATTGGTGCACTGGATGCGCTACAAGAAGGCCTCATTTCTGAGCGAATAATAATACGGCGTTCCATCCCCATAATGCTAAATTTATTCGGAGTTGATTATGAGCTTAGGACACATGCTAACACCGTCGAAGAGTTATTGGTTGAGCGTGGGGTTGATGTCGCCAACATATCGGTGCTTCCCGAGCTTCATGAAAGGCTCTCTGAGGAAGAGGCAGTGTTTGTAACCGATCCAGACAAAGAAATCGTGATGGAGGAAGAACCAATAAGCCCTCCTACTGAATACACAGACGATGACACTCTTATGACCGGACAGACCAGATTAAAAACTCAAGGCGAGGATGGTCGAAAAGTGGTTGTTTATGAGATTGGCGACAACGACAGCAGAAGCGTATTACAAGAAGTGATAGTCACCCACCCTAAGCCGCGTATAATAATCCGAGGCACGAAACCACTAAGCAGGAGCAATGATGCTATACTTTACGATTTACGGATGTGTGAATCCGGGGGCAACTACCAGATTAATACAGGTAACGGGTTCTATGGCGCATATCAATTTATGATTTCAACTTGGGATAGGGTTGCACCTATGGCGGGTAGGCCTGACCTTGTAGGCGTGAGGCCTGACCTTGCTTCCCCTGCAGATCAAGACTTCATGGTAATTGAGAATGCCAAACTAAGTGCTGGAGGGTTCCACTCTCAGCACCCTGGATGCTCAAGATCACTTAATCTGCCCAAATTCCCTAATTAAATATAAAAGTCTTTTTGCTAAACTATCGGTATGACATATACATTTGACGGCTTTAACTACTTTGTTCGCCTACAGAAGGGTGAGCAGCTTGTCAGTAATCTGACCAAACTTGTAAAGAGCGAGCAGCTTAGTGGCGCTTGGCTGAGTGGCCTTGGTGCAGCTCTCTGGGTTGAGCTTGGGTATTATGACCTAGATAAGCAAGAGTATCTATGGAAGCGCATCGATGAAACACTCGAAATTACTGCACTGTCAGGTAATGTTGCATGGATTAACGATGAGCCGGCGTTGCATATTCACGGCTCGTTTTCTGATCAAGAAATGAACGGCTACGGCGGCCACGTCAAAGAATTAGCAGTTGGCGGAACCTGCGAAATCTTCCTTCATCTCAAACAAGGCACTGACCGCCTGACACGTTCTCACGACGATGATATCGGCCTCAACCTGCTTGATGTCTAGAGCTCATTTGCTCAATCGCTGCGTCCAGTTGATGTAGTCGCTCCTCGTAATATTCTAACTCCATGACACGTGCCTCTCTGACGCGCATCTCCTCCATGATATAGAATTTGCCACGCAAGAACTCTGCCGGAGTAGACTCATCTACCAATAGGTCAGACCTCACAACTTCCGCTTCATTAATCCTCAGGGAATAGTGCATATGCGGTACTGAATGAACACCTAAAGCTTTCTCTTGTTCTACACCGCCATGTTCCATGTCTTCCATAGCTGCAATTATACCGCGTTGTCAATAATTACGTGCTAAGATGAAACCCATGACAACAGAGGCGAAAAAATCACTCGGTCAGCACTGGCTCGACGACCAAATCAGTCTCGAGGCAATGGTCGTAGCTGCGGACGTCCAGCACGGCGACACCGTTTTGGAAATCGGTCCGGGCACCGGCGAGCTCACGCAGAAGCTTCTTGGTGCTGGCGCTCAGGTCATCGCGCTCGAGATTGACGAGCGATTACACCCAGATTTACAACAACGATTCGATGAATACGGCGAGGCGTTTACTCTAGTATCTGGTGATATCCGCACCTATGATTTGTCACAATTGCCAAGCCTATACAGGATAGTCGCTAACATTCCGTATTATCTGACCAGCCACTTGTTCCGATTACTGTCTGAGTCAAGCAATCCACCACAGCGAGCAGCGTTACTAGTGCAAAAGGAAGTTGCCGAGCGGGTGGCAGCAGAGCCTGGCGATATGTCACTGCTCGCAGTCAGCACGCAGTTTTATTGGCAAGTAGCACTCGGGGCGATCGTACCAAAAGAGTTCTTCGCTCCGCCGCCAAAAATCGACTCCCAGATACTTATTCTCAAAATGCGTGACACACCGCTGTTTAGCGTAGATGAACAGACGTTTTTCCAAGTAGTTAAAGCCGGTTTTTCCGCTCGTCGCAAGAAGCTACGAAGCAGCCTGGCGGGTGGATTACGGCTGCCCAAACCCGAGACAGAGCAGCTACTCAAGCGAGCAGGTATAGACCCAAGTGCGCGCGCACAGGAGCTATCACTAGAGCAGTGGTATGAGCTGTATCAGAAGTATAAGGGCATAGAGGTATCAAGGTAGGTCAAAAAGACCCTGCTCCCCTGCTCTTTTGAAAAATACTTGACG
>SLOC01000005.1 GCA_007132685.1 Candidatus Saccharimonadota bacterium
CCACGGAACATATCGCTCTGTTTGTTGTAGCGAACAACGTTCAGACCGGCTTTTTGCAGTTCTTCATCCTTAAAGCCCTTGTCAGACAAGTGTTTGTATAGTGCCTGTCCATCTTCAGGTGCATAACCAATCCGAAAATCGAGCATCGTTTGCTTATCAAAGCCCCGCTTCTGTCGGACATACTTTAGCGCCTCATCATGTTTTGTGAGTTGCCGTTGATAATAACTTGTCGCCTGCTCCAGCGCTTCAAAAAGACGCTCTTTTAATTTGGCGGTGTTTTTATGTGAGCTCGAACGGTAATCACTTATGTCGATGCCTGCCTTACGGGCGAGAAGCTCCAGCGCTCCCTTAAAATCAACGCCCTCTACCTCCATTACGAAACTAAACATATTGCCGCCCTTACCAGAGCTAAAGTCATGCCAGATTTGCTTCTCTGGGCTAATCATAAAGCTTGGCGTCTTTTCGTTCGTAAAAGGACTAAGCGCCTTGAAGTTACGACCCGAGCGCTTTAGCTCGAGGTAATCCGCGATGACGTCCTCGATTGAGAGTCGACTCTTTATATCCTCTACTGCATCCATAGTCTAGCCTTAGTATATAGGTTCACCTAGATGAGTGACAGCGTAAGCAAAAAGCAATCGACGCTTATGAGCTGATAGATGTCGAGCCGAAAGGCTTCAAGCTGTAAGCATAAGCTGGTATCATAAGTTACAAATGGATCAAAATGACCCTTCCCCTGACTATAGCTTCCTAGAACCAGGGAGCCAAAAAAGCGGCTTCTTCGCGGCCGCAGACAAACAAAAGCGTATCCTTATCGTTGCTGCTGGGGGCGGTATACTGCTTGTTTTCTTGTTGCTATTGGGGGCACTTATTTTCGGTGGTAGAACCGACTTACGACAAGAACTAGTAACAATTGCGCAGCGCCAAGAAGAAATTGTGCGCATTGCCGAAATCGGACAAGATCAGGCTCGCTCACAAGAAGTACTTACACTCTCAACCATCACCAAAGCATCGATTGCGTCATCACAAAACAGTGTCGTAAATCGAGCAAGCGGACTTGGTACATCCCTCGGTTCTTCAGACTTACGCCTGCGTGAAAACCAGCAAACCACCAGCGAACTTGAGTCAGCCGAACAAGCGAACCGATTCGACGAAGTCTACCTGGAGATACTTCGCGATGAGCTGCTCGCGTATCGAGAAAATATCGAACGTGCAGCTGATCAGGCGACAGGAAATACGTTCGAAATGCTTGATGACCTGTGGCGAGAAGCCAATTTACTGCTCGATACAATCGAAAACATCTAGCCGATTTCCGGCATCGAGTCTGTTTGACTATCGGTCACTAGGTCATAGCTGTGTCGAATAAGCGCCTGCACTTCTTCCCATGGTAATTGACCGCTAAGGATCAAGGTATTCCAGTGCTTTTTATTCAGGTGGTAGCCAGCTTGTACTGACTCATACTTTTCTCTAAGTAGTTGTGCTAGCTGCGGATCGCACTTAAGACTCAGTCTAACTGGTGATTTATTTTCCGCAATCAAGGCAAACATTTTATCGTCAACTTTGTAGACGGCAACTTCTTTGCCGAACGGATAATCCAGTCGGCTATTGGGCATACTCAAAATGTATTCTTCGACGGTCTTATGGTCCAAGTTGCGCGCCCTCACTTTCCAGTAGTTCAATTAGTTCGTTGAGCGAATCAATTGTTCGATCTGCGCCTGCTTCCAATAAAGCCTCTCGTGAACCAAAGCCCTGAGTAAATCCTATGGTTTGCTGAACGCCGGCCGCTTTTCCAGCATACATATCACTTTTTCCGTCACCGATGTAAATAACTCTGTCTGGGGTGGTGGCAAGTCTATCAATACACAACAATAGGCCTTCCGGGTCTGGCTTAAATTTTTTGTACTGCGTGGTCTCGACGATTTGGTGGAAATACTCGCGAATACCAAATTGATCGAGCCGACCATAGGTCAACTCATTAAACCCAGTGAAAACTCCTAGCAAATAATTCTGGTCTCTTAATCTGCGCAAGGACGCTTCTGTATCATCAAATCCTTGTAATAAGTGAAGGTTCTCGTCGTGATGAGCTAAATGCTCACGCTCCAAATCATCAACATTTTCAATACCCGGAATAAGCACTCGATACATCTCGGCAATCGGCTTCCCGGTTACTCCTGCCATATCATCACGTGTTACGTCCGTAATATTACGAATTGCCAGCACGTGTTCCATCGCTTGATAAATCATCTCGCGAGAATCAAAAAGCACACCATCCATATCGAAAACGACAGCCTCTATTGCCTCCGGATTTTGTCTTATAGTTTCCATATTACTCACCAAGTATAAATTATTTCTTCGTGATAAACATAATTACGAACTTCACCTGCCCCTACATATCAAATTCAATACGCAAGTCGACTTGCGTATTGAGAGTACCACGGTGCTGATGTTTGCGTTGAAAGACTGCCTAATTACAGAGCTAGGGGATCTGAAGCTTCCCAGTGTGCATCTGTGTCTACAGCCAATAAGACTGCTCGTTGGAGAGCCGTGCTGCATACTTCTGATTCGTTTATCGTAGAAACTTCTATCTCTCCACATGCGCGTACACAATTTAGGCATGTTTCTGCGAGATACACAGCGAGATTGCTTCTGTCTATCGCTGGCAGCTCTTCAAGATCCGCAAGTTCACCAGTAAATTCCCCAATGTCTACTCGTTGAATCTCTGCACATACGCCGGGTTCTGTTTCAGCTACTATCATGTCTATCGCTTTCTTTTTACTTTATGCCAGCATTGTACTCCGCTATTTTGATTTTGAAAATAGACGAAAATCAAGTGTTAGCTACGCGTTTTCTCCGCTTGTGCAATTAATAAAGACTCTGATTGAGGCACCGCCTAGCTGAACGCACCACTCGACTGGTGCGTTCACATCTTCTATCGACTATTAGATTTTGGCACGACATGCCAGGTATCAAGTATCAGATATTAAATATAAGTTTATTACTTTTGCGCTTTCAGCCAATCGAGATAATACTGCAGTTCGGCAATCGACGCCTGGATGTCATCGAAGGCACGGTGGACCTCCTTTTTTTCAAACTCTACGCCATACTTGCCCTGCATTAACACCTTCAAACTACTGACGTCGAGCATGCGATAATGCAGCTTCAAATCAAAATTAGGTAACCAATACTTCACAAAGTTTCGGTCGTTATGAATGGAGTTGCCCGCCAGGATTGCTGGCTCGTCGCCAAAGTGTTTTTTGGTCAGCGCGATGAGCTCCTTCTCAATCTCATCTGCGTCTTGGCCCTCATCTAGCTTATCGACAAATTCATCGCGGTTTTCAGGAAAATCGCGCCACCAGATATTTTTTTGCATGCGACTGAGCACTGTTTTTTTATTTTGCTTGAACCGGGCTTCGTAACTGCCTAGAGTTTTAAACTGAAAGTCAGTCACCTCCACTGCCACCTCGAGCAATACGTCCTTCTCTGGCTCTAGTCCAGTCATCTCTAAATCCATCCAGAGGAGTTTGGTCGGGAATTGTTTTTTCGTCTGAGCCGTCATTAGTTAGCTAGTATAACGAGATTCCGTGTTGTTTGCACGAAACAGTGTTGTCGAGCTGCGCCGTCAGTTTGACTACGAATCAACTATTGTCTGTTTGCTGTTGGCTATCAGGTAGCAAATATCAGGTATTTCTATATACGGCAGCTTGTTATACTGGGGTTGCATGAAAAAACGCATTATCGTTATCACAGCTGTTGCCCTGTTAATTGTTGTAGCACTTTTTGTGCTCGCAGAACGAGCCAATGCACCCACGCGTGATGCCATAGACGAAACCGAACAAGCGTCTAGTGAGCGAGCTGAGCAACCCGAGCAACAGCCAGAAGAACTAGGCTTCGATGTGAACAAACACAGTATCGACGAGCCAGGTAGCCCATGGTGGATTGTTAACCGTGAGCGGCCCCTTCCAGACGGTTATGTGCCACCAGATTTAACCGTGCCGAGCGTTCGTTTGCGACTCGACTCTTCAGCAGAGCAGATGCAGTTTAGTCAACAGGCTACACCAGCAGTCGAGGCAATGTTTGCCGCTGCGCAAGATGATGGAATAGAGCTGGTGTTTGGTAGTGGCTACCGTTCTGAATCGCTTCAGCGACAATTCTATGAATCGTATGTCGAAAGGGACGGCCAAGAGGCTGCCGATCGTTACTCGGCCCGCCCAGGCACCAGCGAGCACCAAACTGGTTTGGCGGTTGACGTCACCTCGCCAAGCCTTACCTGTCACCTAGAAATATGTTTTGAGGACACGCCACAGGGTGAGTGGGTGGCCGAAAATGCGCACGAGTACGGATTTATCATCAGGTACCTTGATGACAAGGAACACATAACCGGCTTTCAGTATGAACCCTGGCATCTCCGCTACGTCGGCGAAGAACTAGCAACGGAACTATATGAATCTAATCAAACCATGGAAGAATTCTTCGACGTTGTAGCCTACTACCCACCAGTTCTCGCAGTCGCTCGCCTGGGTGGCTGCGCATGTTGCTGTTAGTTAATTTTTTTGAGTTAAAACAAGTTGCTCGTCATTAGTTAGCGGGTAAGCGTGAAACACAATAAAGACTAAGCTATTGTAGAAAAAATTTTATTCAAGGTAATTTTCTGTGTTTAATATTTTTATATCAGTAAGCTGATTGAGTACATTTGTTAGGTGTTGGCGTTCAGCTTGAACTGTCGTGTCGAGCTGGTTCCGCCCAAAGTAGCTATCGTCTACTCCATCAAGCGCATACATCTGAAGATTGCGGCGTGCTAAAAGATTCTGGGCATCAGCCTCTTCGGCTGACCATTCATAGTGACTATACACCGGCAAAGCACCGATTGACTGCACCGAAAAATCGTCTGGATCAAGGTCTATCACCGCGATGACACTCACTAGCGTATCGGCGGGAATTTGTGTGTTCAGAAAGTTTCCGAGTGAATACCATACGATGGCTTCACTGCCATCACCCCTGTCAATTCGATCAACTGGCTGTAGTGTATGCGGACCATGACCGAACACAAAATCTGCACCAGCCTCAGCTATAGTTGTAGCAATTTCTCTTTGTTCAGCGCTCTCGCTGGTGTCATATTCTATTCCCCAGCGCATACTAACGAGTACTATATCGGCATTCTCTCTGGCTTCCATTATCTCGCTGGTGGCAGTTGCTTCGTCATACATGACCAAGCTGTAGTCATTTGGCACAGGTTCATTGCTGTAGGTGCTGTAGGACAAAAATGCAAAGGTTGTATCACCGACTTCGAAGTAGCTGATTTGCTCGCGCTCCGGCTGGTTACGGTGCGCGCCCGCAGTTGCCAACACATCACGGTCTTGCCAATCGGCGACCATAGCGTCTACCAATCCTTCGCCTTTGTCATAGGTATGATTAGTACCTAGGTTGATTACGTTACAGCCAAGCTGCTCCATGCCATCATGCCACTCGAGTGGGGCATTAAAAATCGGAAAACCTGATATACCAAACTCTTCCCCGCCGGCTGGCGTCGCCTCATTGCAGAAGCGCACATCAGCTGCATCAAAATATGGCTGCATATTCTGCATCAATGAATAAAAATCGTAACTGCCGTTATCTTGCGCATTTGCAATCACGGAATCATGCGCAATCATATCGCCAGTCGCGATGATGCGCAATCGGTCTAACGCGTTACCTGTTTGATCGTTTGTCGCCGTATCAGTTCCTGGAGCTTCGCCGTTGTCACGAGTGAACTGCCACACTACAAAACCAGCCAAGAGCACTACTAGAGCCGCGATGAGCAAGAATAGTTTTTTATTTTGCATGGCTGCTCCCCTCCTCTTCAATAAAATCTAGGGCCAGTGAGTTAATACAGTAGCGTTTGCCCGTCGGTTGGTCAACCGCATCATCAAATACATGACCTAGGTGAGCGCTACACGAGCCGCAGCTTACTTCGACACGTTCCATGCCATAGCTAGAATCGGCAACTAGCGTGACGGCTCCATATTGTGCGACATCGCAAAAGCTCGGCCAGCCCGACTTAGAGTCAAACTTGTGCTTACTTGAAAAAAGTGTTGCTCCGCAATTTACACACGTGTAATCACCTGCTTTTTCGTTATGCAGCCATTTACCGCTGAACGGTGGCTCAGTATCCTTCTCGAACAACACCTGACGCTGAGCATTAGAAAGTTTTCGTTTGGGTGATTCGGGCATATGTACTATCGCTTTCGTTACTTCTTGGTAGTTGCCTTGATAAACAATTGCCTCAAACGCAAAATAATCTGTAATACAATCTCGAGTACAATCATATGAATCACAAACACTACGATTGGGCTAAACACACCGTCTCGCCAACTAAACTCCTGAAATGCTGTTAATACAGACTGGTTGATTACCGTATCCAACAACGTATTAAGATGCATGCCTATCGTGCTGATTAGCTGGGCAAGCGACAAGCCAATCACCACTGCCACGATTACTGAGCTGGCGTCTTTGCGTGCAAGTAAACGAAGGATATACATGGCTTAGTCCTCTTTCTTTTTATCGAGTCGATCGAGTTTGGCTTTGTGGACTATCATGTACACGACGAACGCAGTTGCTAGAAGCACTAAAATCCCGTTCAGCGCTAATCCCCACGACAACACAAGGTCTTCACCAGCCCGAGAAAATCCGGTATTCCAAGTAGCTTCGGTCAGGTCGGTTCCAGCGAGTAAAAATCCAACGACTGGATTAATCAAGCCTTCCACAATATCACTAACTGCTCCGGCAGCAGCTACACCGATAGCCAGTCCAACCGCCATACCAACAACCCCCTGCTTACGCACAAATTCCATGAACGCACCTAGTTCTTTTTTAGCATGTTTTTTTGGCATTGCAGGACTCTCCTTGTCTACTCTTTATCTGCCTGTTGCAACCGCGCCAGTGCTGTTAAAAATGCGGCTTCTTTCAGGCAAATCTTGTGACGTTCGGCCATTGTCGTCATCTCATCGACCGCACTGCGTAAATATTGCTCAAGTTTTTGTAGCACCGTGGCCTCATCCCAATGCTCACCGGATCGGTTTTGCTGCCATTCCAATAAACTCGTCGTTACTCCGCCGGCATTCGCGACGATATCTGGAATAATTATAACTCCTTGCTTAACAAGATAGTCGTGCGCCTCAAGAGTGACTGGGCCGTTGGCAAGCTCCAAGATATATTTCGCCCGCACATGCTCCATATTGTCCTTGTTTATAACCCCACCGAGTGCGGCTAACACCAAGACATCAACCTCTTCAGTGAGCAGTTGTTCATTCGTAATATGAATCGTATCATCGCTTTCGTAGTCACTGAATTTCTTTCTTTCTTTGCGATAATTTGCCAGGTCACTCGCACGCAAGCCAAAACCTGAACTCAGACCTCCACTGGAATCCGCAGCAGCCGTCAGTGTAACGCTTGGCAGCAACTCTTCTTCGCGGAACATAAAGAATGTGCCAACGTTACCGACACCCTGGATAGCATACGTCATATCCTTACCATCTATGCCGTGCTGCTTGAGCACCTCACTTAGTACATCTGCTCCACCATAGCCAGTTGCTGCTTCTCTGCCCTCAGAGCCGCCGTTTTCTATAGACTTACCAGTAAAGCTCGCCCTGGTCGCATCGCCAGTTAGTTGCTCGTATTCATCAACCATCCAGTCGATAATTTGCGCATTGGTATTGACGTCTGGAGCAGGCACATCAGCATCTGGTCCGATATGATCAACAATCTGCCGGACATAATCCCGACTAATCGCTTCGAGTTGTTGCTCATTAAGCTCTTTGGGGTTCACTGCAACGCCGCCTTTGCCGCCACCAAATGGCAAGCCGGTTGCGGCGTTTTTCACTGTCATCAGAGTGGCAAGCGCCTGCACTTCGTCTTTGTTTACTTCGGGATGGAAGCGGATGCCTCCTTTATACGGACCCCGACGGTTATCGTGCTGCACACGATACGCCTGGTAGGCGTTGTCCCCATCGGACACCTCAAACTCCAATACATTGTCCGGCTCTAGAAATGTCTTGATGTCGTCATCGCTCCAGCCCAGCTCTTTCGCAGCTCGGGTGATAAATGTGTGGGCAGTTTGTAACATATTGATTAACCTCCTGGTTATTTAGTGTGTTGTTTTAAGAAATCTTCTGCACGATACGTGATTATCCGTTTGCGGTCAGCATCAAGCTTATCCAGTTGCGAGACAATCATGCGCATACGCGGATTATCGGCGAACCGGCTCTTGTGTTTTTCGATGAAACGCCAGTACAGCCCATCCCATATATCGGTCCAGTCACCCTTTTCGTAGTGACTCATCTTGAGCAAATAATTACTAGAACTAACGTATGGCTTCGTTATCACACTGCCACCATCGGCGAACTGGCTCATGCCATATACATTAGGCACCATTACCCAGTCAAAGCCATCAATACTTAGCTCGCTAAACCATTTGTATACTTCGTTGGGGTGAATCTCGCAAAGCAGCATCAAATTCCCAGCGACCATCAACCGCTCGATATGGTGAGCATAGGCGTGTGTTTGCAGCTTTTTTACCACGTCATCAAATGGCGGAATGCCAAGCGTGCCGTCATACCAACTTGCTGTCAGTTGGCGATTGTGGTTAAAGACATTCTGTGTACGCATACGACCTCCGTACACCACGTATTGCCCGCGCATGTATTCACGCCACCCGAGCACTTGGCGAACAAAGCCTTCTAGGCTAGCAAGTGGTACGGCACGTTTTTCATGACGATCCAGTGCCGCAGTTATGACCTGCTGGGGCGAGAGCAGACCGATATTCATCGACGGCGAGAGAACACTGTGGTATACCCAAGGTGCTTCGCCGCTGATTGCATCCTCGTACGGACCAAAATTATCTAATCGGTGCTCTACAAAATCAGCGAGCCACGCAGCTGCCTCTTGATGATTGGTCGGCCAGATAAAATCCGTCCCACCAGGGTTGTCCGGAAAGTGCTCCACCACCCAATCAATTGCATCTCTTACTTGTTGATTGTCGCCAAATACTTCAAAACTTGGTAATTTGTGACCCTCGGGCAAGCGTTCGCGGTTTTCGTGATCGAAGCTCCACTTGCCACCAACTGGTTTGTAGTTTTTATTTATAAGCACATTGAAACGCTCGCGCTGCCACTGATAAAAATCAGCAAACAGGTGCTCATCTTTAGCCTGTACATACTCGCGAATCTCATGGTCTTTGAGATAAAAGTTCGGTGAATCCAAGAACTCTACATTCGTGTTTGGCGCAGTTTCACGACGAGCCCGAAGCAAACGCTTAGTAAGCATGTCGTCTACCGGGTCAAAAACAAACAATTGCTCAAAACTGCTCGCCCGGCTGAGAATATCTTCTGTTGAGAGGAGCGGATCAAGCTCAATATACTCGACGTTTACCTTCGTCGGCCAGAGCACCTCCTCGACATAACGACGCATACTAGCTCGGTGTAGGATGAGTTTTTGTTTGTGGAGCCTCAGTGGATACGTTTCATCGACGCCAAAGTACAATTTGTCTTCTACGATAAATATTGTGTCGACATCAGGTAACTGGTCAGCTGGATATAATTGATGCGGATACAGTAATAGTGCGGACTTCACTTAGTTCTCTCCCTTCTGGTTTGTATATGATTGTAGTTTATCTAGCACGCTTTGCCAGTGAGTTTTCATCTCGTTTCGTGCCGATTGATCCTGTAGTTTTTCGTGATGAATCAATAGTGCTGATTTTTCTTTCTTTGGAGTAACGTACAGTTGTATAGTAGTAGCAGAGTGCCCGGTTGACGATTTACGAAGCCGTAACTTTTCGCCATCTTTTAGGCTTCTAATTTCATAGGTGCTACCAGCAGCAGAAAATACCTGGCCTTTCACTAGCGGAATTTCGACACCTTCACCTAGCCACACATCAGTCCCCTCCGGACTTACTAGTAACTCCCATAGCTCCGTCGCATCAATCGGAAATGTTCGTTGAATGCCAACTTCAAATCCAGCGTCCTGCGTCTCGCCAAGTACTCGCTTGCCGTGATGCTTCTCATACTCGACAACAATTGTTTGGGCCCACCACTCCTCTAGATTGTGCTTGTCTACCAAATGGGTGACAAGTTGCTTGTGCGACCAGTCAGTCGCCTGGTGACTGTCTAGTTCTTCAATCCATTCGGTTAAGAGCTTGCCAGTCTTTTGTTTGTAGGTTTCGTTGTGAATACTTTTTGACATTACATACGCTCCGGGGCCGGGATGCCGAGTAGTTCCAGGCCATGTTTTAATGTATCGCTATATCTACGGACGAGAGATAATCGAAGCGCCTCCCGCTCATCGCCGAGCACACGATTGTGCTCATAGAACCGATTGTAGTTTTGGGCAAGCTCATAGAGATACGTACAAATAATGTGTGGCGATAAGTCATCAATAGATTGCACTGCTGTTTGCTGATATTGGCTCAGTTTTCGTAGCAAGCTTCGTTCATCTGCAGTAAGTTCTATTGCAAGGTCAACGTCTTCTTCACCGGTTGCCGCTTTATCTAAGATTGAACGCGCCCGGCAATGGGCATATTGTAAATACGGTCCGGAGTTACCGACCGTGCTAATTGATTCGTTGATATCGAACACTATGTCACTGCTCACGCGATGCTTGAGGAACTGGTAGCGAATCGCGCCACGGATTACCTCATTGCTTGTGGTAGAATCTTGTTGCTTGAGCGCCACCTCCATTTGATCAAATAGCGCCTGCACTTCTATCACATCGCCACTGCGTGAGCTCATCTTGCCTCCCTTTAGAGTAATTGAGCCGGTAGGAATGTTTACTGTTCGGGTCGCATTATCAGAAAAGCAAAGTTCTGCAGCCTTGATTACTCCTCGGAAATAATCTTTTTGCTCATGCGCAGTAACGATGATGCTTTCGTCTGGCGAGAAATCACGCTGCTTAAGCTGCATAAGCCCCAGGTCACGCGCACCATATAGCCCTCTGCCCCTTGACGAGACAAACGCGTTATCAAATATGCCGTATTGCTCACCTGGAAACACCAGCGCTCCATCGCTCTCGATGAACACATCACCTACATTATCTCTGACAATTTGTACGCCCAGTTCATCTGCCTGGCTCTCTAGGTATCGCTTATCTACTGGCAGATTGCCGAGACGATTAACAAGCTCATCTATTTGTTCGAAGCTCCATGATTTACATATTTCATAGACTTGCTTATAGAGCTCGTCATCGAGCACGAAGGACTGTTCAGCGAGTTGATCGATTTCTTGTTTGGCGGTCTCGTCCTCTTTGTAGGCTTGAGCGCCTTCAGCATACATACGTGACATGAATGTATTACGTTCTTCTTTGGGAATAGTATGTAGCTTTTCAATATCGCCATCAATATAACGCAGTATGCTATACATGCTCTTCCCGACATGTGCACCAACATCACCGTGATAACTTACTCGATGTACCGTAGCTCCACCTGCTTCAACCAACCGTGAGATAGTGTCAGCGGCAATCGCGTTATACCCATGACCGACGTGCATCGCCTTAAATGGGTTGGGGTTATTGGTCTCGATGACTACCGTTTTTCCTTGTAGGTCAGTCTCTATAAGTCCTTCATCCGCTGAGGCGAACAACGCTTCATTAGTCAGGCTAATATTAATAAACCCCGGGCCTGCTACGTCTGTAGCGGCAATATACGGATGCGATAATTCACTGACTATAGTTTGTGCGATGTCACGCGGAGACTGTCCGACTTTGCCCGCCAGCTGCATCGCGACATTTGTCGCATAATCTCCGAATTGCTCTTCCGGAATAGAAAGCTCTGGCTGTAACTCGACGTTGAACAGACGCTGGCACACCTCTTGAATATGACCTTGTATCTCTTGCATAACTACTTACTAACAGTATAACAGGCATGGAGCTAGCGGTTCTCGTAAAACCTGATAAGTGTTAGGCTAGATAGAGAGTGAATGGGAGAGACATGAAAATATTAGTGATTATTGGCAGTACGCGCGCAAACCGCAACGGCGAACGAGTGAAAACCTGGCTTGAGCAACAACTCAACAATGACGAAACTACATCATACGAAATGGTTGACCTGCGTGACATCAATTTGCCATTTTATGACGAAGTAAAGTCGGTTGCCGGACTCGACTATGAAGAGTATAGCCACCCGGAGGCAGTTGCATGGGGCAAGCGAGTCGAGAGTGCTGATGGATTTATTTTTGCAACCCCAGAATACAACCACGGGCCTCCAGCTACCCTAAAAAATGCCATCGATTACGCCTGGCAAGGCTGGAACTACAAACCAATGAGCATTATCAGCTACAGCACCGGACAGATTGCCGGCGCTCGAGCAGCCGAACAGTTGCGTCTTATGGCGCTTGGCGTCAAGCTGCTCCCCTTGCCCGCCGCAGTACATATCGCTCACATTACTGATACGATTAACGAAGACGGCACACTAAATAGCAACAAGCCCGGCCAGGCGCTCAACAAACTTACTGAGGAGCTCAGCAAAATTGCTGCTAAACTTAAAGAAACGTAGATCAATTAGAAAAACATGAAACATAATGGCGTAAAACTTCTCGACAACTCCCGTGACTACGTCCGCGCACAAATGGACAAAGTAGCTAGAGTGCTCGACAAACAATCCAGGGGCAGCATCAAGCCCAACCATATCACCTATACTGGCCTTCTTATGCATATACCAATTGGCCTACTGATCGCTATCGGCAGTTTCTACTGGGCTGCTGTACTGCTGATAATATTTGGTTTGTTCGATGCCCTGGATGGTGCATTAGCACGAGTGCAAAAACGCGACTCGGCGGCTGGCATGTTGCTCGACGCCAGTACCGACAGGATTAAAGAAATATTTCTCTACGTTGGAGCAGCCTACTATAGCGTAATGCTCGCCGCACCGATAGGTGCCGTTTGGGCGGTTGCCGCATGCGGCGCCAGCCTCTGTGTAAGCTACGTCAAAGCCAAAGGTGAAACCGCGGTACGAGATACTACTCTATCACCATCGCAGGTAAATCGATTATTTGCGGATGGAATCATGCGCTTTGAGGTACGCATGGCAGTTCTGGTAATCGGCTTACTGCTCGGTCAGCTACTTGCCGCCCTGGTGGTTATCACCATCCTTTCTACCTACACGACCTTTGATCGTCTACTGCGAATTCAGCGAAAGATTACTCCTCAACCCTAAAGATGTAGCGTATGGATTATAAAAAAATTGATTTTCATACTCACTCCAGCGGCTCCCACGATGGCGGGATTAGCACTGAACAATATCGGACAATACTAGAGAGTGGTCAGCTCGATTGCGTTGCCATCACGGACCACGGCACCATCCGGGTCGCTAAACAATTAAAAGAGGAGTTCGGCGAGCGAGTCATAGTCGGTGAAGAAATCGACACTACAGAGGGTGAAATTATCGGCCTCTTCCTGCATAAACCCATACCGAACGGCCTAAATGCCAAAAAGACTATCACGCTGATAAAGGAACAGAACGGCATCGTCTATATACCACACCCGTTTGAAACCGTTCGTCACGGGCTAAGCGAAGAAACGCTACAGGATATCATCGATGATATTGATGTAATCGAGGTGTGTAATGGGCGTGCCTTTTTGCAAAACCGCTCCCCAAAAACCGTAGTTTGGGCACGCCTACATCATGTTTTAGGTGCAGCCAGTAGCGACGCTCACGGCAAGCGCGGCATCGGTAAAACCTACACCCTGCTTCGCGACATTCCTACCCAGGAAACCCTGCTTTCCCTGCTCAGTTCAGCCAAGTTCATCACCGAACGACCAGCGGTGCTCTCCCTGCTGTATCCGAGCTATCACCGTATGCGCAAAAAGGTGATGCGCGTATGATGTGGCTCGAAGCAATCTGGTTGTTTTTGCCGGCTGGTATAGCAAATATGGCGCCCGTTTTGGTAAATAAAGTACCGCTGATTAATCGCTGGAATGCGCCTATGGATTTTGGCGTGAAGTGGCGGGGAGTGCGAATTTTTGGTCCTCACAAGACCTGGAGAGGACTTGTCTCAGGTGTGGTCTTTGCAAGCGTATTCGCAGCGGCACAATACGCTGTTACTGACTCTCTTGTAGCCTCATTTTCGGGAGCGGTTTTGCTCGGTGGGCTCCTCGGCTTTGGTGCATTAGTAGGTGATGCGGCAGCAAGCTTCTTTAAGCGGCAGCGCAATATTCCATCGGGCAAAGCCTGGATACCGTTTGACCAGACGGACTACATAGTCGGAGGACTCGTGTTTAGCTACCCATTATTAACCGATATCGTATCGCCAGCATTTGTTTTAGTCGTGCTTATTACCTACACCGGACTACATTTTCTCGTTAGTTACATCGGCTACCGACTCGGCTTAAAGCAGCGTCCAGTTTAGCTGTCTTTTAGTTCCTGTTTGAGCTTTTCGATTATGTCTACTGGCGAGGGATCCAGTCCGTTTAATAGCGCCACGTACAAGCTCACGAAGTCTCCAAGCTGCACCGTCCAAAGCAGCTGCTCAAGGAAATTGCTTCCTTGTGCTTCAACTGTCTCAGCTGCTGGTTTTTTGCCAGAGAGTAGCTTTTCAGAGATTGCAAACCGCTTGATTACTCGGTCGTGTTCATGATTGCTGAGCAAATTAACGACCTTGTATGGCTTCTGTAGGGGATGGCTCGTCCAACCTAAGAACTCGTTGTGATTAAACTCTGGGTACTGATTACACCAGGCGACTGTCTTAGCATTTTCGTTAAAGCTAATCTTCCACTTATATGCCGCTGGATAAAACCGTGGGCCGGCATATACAACTATCGAGTTACCAATAAGCTCCAATGCGAGTTGTTTAGCGTAGTTTTCTTTAGTTGGCACGTCTGCCCGAAAAGCCGCTGCTGCTTGCTCAAGTGTATCAGCTACTGAGGTAAGTTGCTTTAGTATGGCTTTCTCCGTAGCCAGAGGAGAATCATCAAACAACGTCACCAATGCACGAAACCCATACAACGTTGCCATCCGAGGCTGATAACCACCTGGTAATACATATGTCGGTGCACTGTATTTATTCGCCAATTTCTCGAGTTCACCGCCTGAGGTTATCACTGCGAGCTGAGCTCCTTTGGTTTGAGCTTGCTTGAAGGCGCTCAAAGTCTCTTCGGTATTCCCTGAATAGCTCGCTGCAATCACCAGAGTGTCTTCATTTACGTATTCAGGCACATCGTACGTCCTGGCGATTTCAAACGGCACAGTTTTCTTTGGCCATGAACGGAATAGCTCAGCAGCCAGCGCTGAACCGCCCATGCCGGCATATACTACGTTTTTCACTTTGGTTAGATCGATTGAAGACACATCAACGTCAAAGTCGTGGCGCAGCTGCTCGTGTTGTTTTTCGGCGACCCCTAAGGCATCGCTCTTATCACGATTGTGAATCATTTTTATATCATCTAGTACTGACACGTGTTTCCTCCAATGGTGTTTATGGTTTATACTACTTGTTGAACATTATATAGCAATAAACAGTTTCAAGGGGGTGGCATGTTCGACCAAGCAAACGACCAAAACCAACAACAAAGTGACAATCAGGCATCTGATAACCCACAACAGCCGAATCCAGCAGCTCCGCCGCCAGACCACGATTTTGCACCAAAGCCAGCCTATGAGTCAGTCTTTGACGAGCAGCCTGCCGGTACAGGTAACGGCGGCTCATTGTCAGCAGACAACAATAGTAGCGATGACCAGACACAAACTTCACAGGATGTTTCACAGCCGACCCCACAGAATCTCCCTCCAAGCGGCCCAGTAAAGGATGATGAATTACTTGGCATCAAACAACAGGCACTGCAA
>SLOC01000024.1 GCA_007132685.1 Candidatus Saccharimonadota bacterium
AGAAACTTGAGAACGACAAAGAGAATGCTTATATGAGTAAGAAGCTTGCTGCAATCTGGACAGACGTACCCATCACCCTTGATGTTATGCAGATGAATGGTGATAGTGCCAAGCCTGAAAAGATTGCCGAAATTTTTAAGCGTCTAGAGTTCCGTGGTCTACTCAAGCAGCTTCCTGACACGCTTACAAACGGCGAAAAACTTACTGAAGACCTAGCAGCTAGCGTCGACATACCGCCTGAAAAAGTTTCAGTCGTTCGTACTGACAAAGCACTCCTAAAGTTTAGTGGTGTTGTGTGTATCCATTCAAGAGCTAAAGGGGCGCACGGAAATCAACCTCAGTACATTGCTATTTCAGCCGACAAAGAATCACATACGTATCTTGTAGATGCGAACAAGGTATCTGCTGAAGCATTGGCCAGAAGTTTAGAGCAAGTCACTGGCATAGTCGGCCACGATACAAAAGCGAGTCTGCAGGTGCTTTATCAACTCGGTATACCACTACCAAAAGTCCAGCACGATGTGTTCGTTGGAGCATATTTGCTCAATTCCTTGCGCAGAGAACAATCAGTTACTGAACTCGCCCAAAACGATTTGGGCTACGAGGGCTCATCTTTTGATGAGCTTATGAGCGAGGAGTACGTTGACAGGTCCGGAGAGATATCCGCGATTATCAAAGCACTGTACCGTAGCCAACTCTCCCAACTAAAAGATGAACCAAAGATACAAAAGCTAGCCCATGAGATAGAGTGGCCAGTGATACCAGTGCTAGCTCGCATGGAGCATGCCGGCGTAAAGCTTGACACGGTGTATTTGAAGAAGATGTCCAAAGAGCTTGAAGATGACATCTCGGACGTACGGCAGGAAATATATGGATTAGCTGACAGTGAGTTTAACATCAATTCTCCGCAGCAGCTTGCAGAAGTCTTGTTTGAGAAGTTGCAGCTGCCGACGGAAAATATCAAAAAAGGCAAAACCGGCTATTCAACTGCAGCAGGGGAGCTTGGCAAACTTCGCGATCAACATCCAATAATTGAACTACTATTGCGCTACCGTGAGTATACCAAGCTAAAAAGTACGTATGTAGATGCACTACCAAAATTAGTCGATGAACAATCCAGACTGCATACCACATTTCATCTGACGATTGCCCAGACAGGAAGGCTTAGTTCGACTGACCCGAACCTGCAAAATATCCCTGTGCGGACAGAAATGGGTCGTCGTATCCGGCGAGCTTTTATTGCCGATGACGGAAATATTCTCATCAGTGCTGACTATTCTCAATTCGAGCTTCGATTAGCTGCGTATCTCGCGGACGACAAAGAACTAATCAAACTATTTAATGAGGGCGCAGATATACACACGATGACTGCAGCTCAGATTTATGGTCGTGAACCTGAGGATGTGACCGAAACAATGCGACGTGACGCCAAAGTGATAAATTTTGGAGTGCTTTATGGTATGAGCCCGCACGGGTTGGTTGCTGCGACCGGTATGTCCTACGATGCTGCAAAGAAATTTATCGATGCCTATTTTGCAATTAGAAAACCCATTCGTGAGTATACTGAGCAACTAAAAAAACAGGCCAGGGAAGACGGATACGTCGAGACCCTTTTTGGCAGAAAACGACCCACACCAGATATAAAATCGAGTAATTTTGTTGTTCGTAAGGCTGCCGAACGAGCTGCAATCAACATGCCTATCCAAGGAACTGAAGCTGACATTATGAAAATGGCGATGGTCGCTGTCGACGATATTTTACCGTCCGGTGCTACGCAACTGCTGCAAATCCACGACTCTATCTTGGTGGAATGCAAGCAATCCGACAAAGAAGCTATATCGAAAAAAATGAAGGCCACAATGGAAGGCATCTATAAACTGCCAGTCAAGTTGCAGGTAGACATTAAGTCTGGTTTTCATTGGGGTGAACTCTAGCTGGACATATTGAAAAATCAAGTAACAGTGGTATAATATACGCTTATGAAGTACGTAATTGGTGGTTTTGGCATTATTATTATCGTCGCAGCCTTCATTGCGATTATCGTAGCGTTTGTTGGCCGAGATCCTATCCATAATGACATAGACCCGGATGAAATAATCACGGAATTAAGTGATTTTGCTGATGACAGCTCAGAGGTATCCTTTACGACATACGGGCCTATTGTAGGCCACGAGGAGTTTAAGGCTATTCGGATTACCGTTAATGACAGCCATCGACGTCTAGATATACTCCGCGGTTATGATTTGGCTGTTGACGAGCGAATTGAAATTGCGAATACCGCGGCAGCCTATGAAGCATTTCTCTATGCACTCGAGGAAGCTAACTTTACTGCGACACTTGACGGTCAAGAAGCACGAGAAGACGGGAAGTGCCCAACAAACCGCAGGCATGTGTATCGATTGGAGATTGATGACGAAGAGCGTCTTCGCACCTGGTCAAGCCCTTGCCGTGGACAGCGAGGTAACTTTGGTGGTGAAGCACGACTGGTAGAGCGGTTGTTCCAAGGACAAATACCTGATTACCGTGATATCACCCGAGAGGTGAGGTTGTAGCAGCTAGCTGATTTCGCTACAGTTAAAGCATGACACAAGCAATAATTTTTGACTGTTTTGGAGTGCTCGCTAGAAGTGGCACCTGGGAGCACTTCACGAATACATTACCGCCTGATGTAGACATGGATGCCGTTCACGCCTTAAATCATCGCTATGACGCAGGACATCTTACCAAGGAAGATTTTCTCTACCAGATACACGATATTACTGGTCACGAACCAGAGATGCTCGAAGAGATTGTCGACATCGAAGGACTAAAAAATAAAGCATTGCTTCGTTATATCGAACAAGATCTAAAACCACGTTTTAAGATAGGCTTGCTGAGCAATATCGCAACCAACTGGGTTCGTGAATCGTTTCTTACGTCAGAAGAGCAGGCATTGTTTGATGAAATGGTTTTCTCGTTCGAGGTAGGCATCACCAAGCCCAACCCAGAAATATTTCAGATTATCTGTAGTCGATTACAAGTAGAACCTACGGATAGTGTATTTATTGATGATATAGACAGTAATGTAGTCGGCGCCAAGCAAGCTGGTTTAATTGGACTCCAATATCATAATCTGGCGAAGCTCAAACAATATTTAGCCGAACTTATTAACTAAAGCTGGCCGATACGTATCGATAAGCGTTTGTCAGAAGAAACGGACTCTTCTAGCTCAGGTATCATCAGCTGAAGCTCGCTAGCAAGCGCACCAGTTTCTACGGTGACAATAATTGAGTTGTGACGCAGAGACACCCTGCAGTCTGCATCGAAGTGCTTACGAACAAATGTTTTGATTTGTTGGATTTCTGTTGGTTCTTTTGGCGCTTTGTGTCCCTGTAAGATATTGCCGATTTTGTCCATACTTTAGATTATACTGGTTTTTTCAGGCCATGAGCGGTATCAAGCGATATAATAAACCAATATGCCGGAGTTGCCTGAAGTTGAAACTGTGAAGCGTGGACTAAACAAACGCATAGTTGGTAAAGTCATTGCTGACGTAACTTATGATTGGCCAAAAAGCTTTCCTAACAATAAGGCAGACATTACGAACTTCTTGATTGGCGCACGAGTGAAAGGAATATCTCGAAGAGGTAAAGCGATTATTATTACGTTATCAAGCGGATATGCACTAGTCGTGCACTTAAAGATGACCGGGCAACTAGTGTATGTATCGGCGAAAAGTAACGATAGATTCGGCGCAGGACACCCGACCGACAGTCTGGTTGCTGCACTGCCTGACACGTCTACACGTGTTACTCTACGTTTTAGTGATGAATCAAAACTGTACTTTAACGATCAACGAAAGTTTGGTTGGATGCGGCTGGTGCCAAGACAGCTGGTTGACGAGTTGCCATTCTTCCAATTGCTTGGCCCTGAGCCACTTGACGATACATTCAACGAGAGCGACTTTCAAAAGCGATTTGCACGCCGGCAAAACAGCATGATAAAAGCAGCATTATTAAACCAATCAACCATTGCCGGAGTGGGCAATATATATGCAGACGAAGCGCTTTGGGGTGCTAAAATTCACCCACGCAGCCGTGTACGAATGCTCCATGCAAACGAGCTGAACACACTATTTACTGAACTACGCGACATACTACAAAAAGCTATTGCTAGTGGCGGATCAACTGATAAAAATTATGTTTCAGCAGATGGCAAAAAGGGGAGTTACCTACAAATCGCTCGGGTGTTTCGGAGAGACGGTCAGCCATGTTACCGATGCGGTAACACCATAGAGAAAATTCGTGTAGCAGGTCGTGGAACACACATGTGTTCAGTATGTCAAAAGGAGCGACCATGATTTATACATTGACTGGATCGAACACATTTTTGCTCAGACGTGAACTCGCTAAGCTTCGTTCTGAGTTTGTTCGGCGACATGGCGATTTCGAGCTCGAATATATTGAAGCCGAGAGCTGCAGTGTTAGTGACCTTGCGGCAAAACTAAGCAGTTTACCCTTTTTTAGCGATAAGAGATGCTTGATTATTGATCAGCCGAGTGCGGTACATAGTTTGACAGAAGCCCTCCCCGAACTAATTGAAGCGACCAGTGATTTGGTGGATGTCGTGTTGATAGAGCCATCTCTAGATAAGCGAACTAAATACTATAAATTCTTGAAAAAACACACCGACTTTCGTGAATTTTCTGATCTTGATGAGGCATCACTTGCGAGCTGGCTTGTGGCTCAAGCTAAAGAGTCAGGGGCTCAGTTGTCACCAAGTGACGCCAAATATCTAATTAATCGAGTCGGTGCCAATCAGTATGGTTTATCTCATGAACTACAGAAGCTCGCCACGCACAGTAAGCAGATTACAAGAGACACCATCGACTTGCTAAGTGAACCGACCCCGCAAACGAGTATTTTTGATTTGCTGGACAGTGCCTTCGCTGGTAATGCCCGTCGTGCCCTAAGTCTCTATGAGAATCAACGAGTTCAGAAAGTGGAGCCACAAGTAATTCTCGCCATGCTTGCGCGTCAGATGCACACCATGGCCTTGGTCCTGGCAGCGCCTCGGCACAAAAGCGATACCGTAATCGCTAAAGACAACAGTCTGCACCCGTATGCCGTCACCAAGGCTAGACAAAGTACAAGAGGAATGTCGATTGCAAATCTTGCGAAATATATCGCAGAACTACGAGCCATTGACCGTAGACAGAAGACGAAGAACGTCTCGTTAGATGACGCCTTGAGGTACTTCTTAATACGCTTGACTCAGTAAAGAAAATACCAATGGATTACCTTCAGGATTCCTGAAGGGCGTGGGTAGGGTTATTTCTTTTTGCTAGGAGTGCTTGATTTTTTTGTGGTAGATTTTGACTTTGTTGAAGTTTTCTTGGCAGCTGGCTTTTTAGCAGCAGTCTTTTTCTTCGTGGCAGGAGATGCTTTAGTTGTTTTCTTAGCGAGCTTTACACCAGCAGCTTTAGCTTCACTTGCGAGTTGGCTCTTCTTGCGTGCGGCTCGGCGTTTGTGTAGGACACCTTTTTTGACTGCGGTATCTATGGATTTTTGAGCGTTACTTAAAGCAGTCGCGCTATCGCTGCGAGATGTAAGGCTTGCTCGAAATTCTTTAATGGCTTCGCGCATGGTTCGTTTGGTCTTAGAATTACGTACGGTCGCTTTTTTCGCGGTACGAACTCGTTTTTTGGCAGATTGAATAATTGGCATATCGTTAGTTCTTCCTTCATTTTGCGCCACATTTGGCGTTATAACGGATTTGAATGTAGCACTGTTTAAGTATTTTGTAAAGTGTTTTGCCTCTGTATTTACACAAAAATGATAAAAACCACAAAAAAGAGTAGACAAAACAGGGTGGTTTATTATACGCTACAAGGAGCATAAGAAAAATAAAAAATAACTATGCAAGAACAAAAACAACAGCTATTGACTCGGTTAAAAGAGTCTACCAATGTGCTCGTAACGGTCAGCAACAATCCAACCGTTGACCAGCTCGCTGCCGCCATTGGCTTTACACTCGCGCTTGATAAGCAAAAGAAACATGCCACTGCTGTATTTAGCGGTGAAGTGCCTTCAACACTTGAATTCCTTGAACCGGAAAAGACCATAAAGAAAAATACCGATTCACTACGTGATTTTATTATTTCGCTTGATCGCGACAAGGCTGACAAGCTTCGCTATAAAGTCGAAGATAAGGCTGTCAAGATATTTATCTCCCCTTATCGAACCGCTATTCAGCAAGAAGACCTGATGTTTAGTCAGGGAGACTTCAATATTGATGTCGTGGTCGCCATTGGCGTCAAAGAACAAGAGGATCTTGACGGTGCGATTACTGCACACGGGAGGATTTTGCACGACGCAACAGTCGCGACCATTAATACATCTGACAATGGAACAGTGGGCTCTGTCCACTGGGTAAACCAGCAGGCGAGCAGCTTGAGTGAAATGATGAGCGAGCTCGCCCTTGACCTGCATAAAGAAGCACTTGATAACCAGATTGCGACTGCGCTTTTGACAGGTATCGTCGCCGAGACCGACCGCTTTAGTAATGACAAGACCAAGCCCAACACCTTGGCTATCAGTTCTAAGCTTATGGCTGCGGGAGCAAATCAACAGCTCGTTTCATCAAAATTGGAAGAAGCCAAACAGCGCCCCCCAGAAACGCTGCCACCTCCAGAGGCACCACCGCCAGATGATCCAGGCTCTTCTGGTCAAGGACAGTCACCCGAGCAGCCTCCTGAGGCCGGTCTAGTAGATGAAGACGGTACTCTGCGTATAGATCACGGCGACACGGCAACCGATGAGTCGGGAGCCGATAGTGACGGACCTGAACTCGATGCCTCAAAAATTTATGAAGACGACGACGAGAAAGATGAGGATGACGAACACCCTATACATATTGATGAGACAGGTAACTTATACAATGGTGGCCCACCGACTGACGGGCTCAAGGATGCTATCCGCTCTGAGTCAGGTGAACCACCCAAAATTGTCAAAAAGCCACAAAGCGCCATGTTAACCGAGCCTCCATCTAGCCAAGATGACATGTTGGCTCCGAGCGTAGAGGGTGATGACGATACCTTCAAAGATCCACTAAGTGACCCCGATGCCGATAAGCGCAATCAACGAATTTTAAGCCACGACGGTCCAGGCGACCAAAATCAGCAAAATAACAACCAAACAGCAGCTGATCAGTCCAAAGAGCCAACCGATACCCAGGCAACGACTCAACCGTCAGCAAATACAGGTTCTACACCACCAAAACAGGATGAAAAACCAATCCAAACAGAACCACAAACTCTGAAGGACATCGAGAAATCAGTCGGTGCTCATACAGAAGAAGACCAGGCTACCGGTGAACAAGCTGCTACACCCCAAAACGACACTCATCCAGCACCTTCAACCCAGTCAGGCCAGCCGCAGCCAGCAGCACCCCAGCCCGCTCAAGCGCCACCGGCTTCTTCAGCTAATAAGCCAGCTCAGCAGTCACCAGCAGAACTAGATCAAGCTCGCCAGGCAATCATTGATGCAGTAAACGACGAGCCTAAGCAAGGTGGTGATACTCCGCTGCCGCCAGTAGAAGCCCTCAATGCGCAGCCAGTTGAGTTAGAGATTCATCCAGACAACTCTCAAGATAAGCTGCCGCAAGATCAAGCTCCGCCCCAGGTGGATAATCCGAATCAACCACCGCCAGTACCGCCACCTATGATGCCGCCTTCTACTCCGCCAACCAACACGCCACCAACCAACCCTTCTTAGGACAGCGTCGAAGTTGTCAGCCGAAGCTTAACTAGCGTATAGTTTTTACAAGCTATGGATGGATTTCTCCTTATTGATAAGCCAGCAGGTTGGACGAGTTTTGATGTAGTTGCGAAAACAAGAGGTGTTATTCGTCGTCAAACGGGCTTGAAAAAGCCAAAAGTTGGCCACGCGGGGACGCTTGATCCGATGGCGACTGGTCTACTCATCTTGCTGGTCGGCTCGTATTGCAAGCAAGCCCAGCATTGGTTAAATAAACCTAAGTCGTACGAGGCGACAACGCAGCTTGGTGCAACGAGCACCACTGATGATCTAGAGGGAGACATTACTCCCTATGACAGCACTCAACCAGACAACACGACAATTCATAACATCTGCCAGTCTTTCGTGGGAACGTATCAGCAGCTTCCGCCAGCCTACTCAGCCAAGAAGGTGGATGGGGTACGGGCATACAGACTAGCCCGAGCGGGTAAGCAAGTACAACTTGAACCCAAGCCAGTTACCATCCATAGCCTAGACGTTATTAACTATGATTACCCGGAGCTAACAATCGTGACTGAGGTCTCATCAGGGACGTACATTCGAGCACTCGCACGGGATATCGGTGAGACGTTAAAGACCGGAGCATACCTCACGGCACTTCGCAGAACACAGATAGGCAGATTCACTATAGACGACGCTATAAGTATCGATGAAGCAGCCGAGAGCACGGATCTAACTCCTTACCTACGACAAAACACTATTGACAAAACTTGATAAAATGTAGTATAATGATACAATACGACCCATTGCTCGGCTTGAGGGAGCGAGTAGCCAGCGATAAACAGATTGCACTGGTTGCATATCTCTGCTAAAATACTCGTCAACGCCATCAATCTCTTAAATAAGTAACGGAGTTAAAGGAAGAACTAATTCATAATGATTTCTAGTGAAGCGAAGCAAAAGACCATCAAAGATCTACAGATAAACAAGAACGACACTGGTAGTGCCGTAGTACAGGTCGGCATTTTGACCGAACGCATCAAAGAGCTCACCGAACACGTCAAGGCTAACAAGAAAGACCACATGGCTCGCCGTGGACTATTGCAGGCAGTTGGCAAGCGAAAGCGATTGCTCTCCTATATTGCTGAAAAAGACAGCAAAACCTACCTGGCTCTCATTAAAAAAATCGGTCTGCGCCGATAATTTGCCCAGACAAATCCGCCAAGCTGGCGGAGCGCTTGTGCACATTATAAATGTAAAGTAATAACAGGCTTTATACAGCGACCAGATATACAAAGCCTCTCGCTAAGTAGTAACAACGTGCACGGGAGAACTACTACCGGGAAACACGCTACTTGTATATTTGCACCTTGTATAAAGTCTTGTTTACAAACGAAAGGCATATAACATCCTATGGGAAAGACAATAAACCCTTTTGGAAAAGACATCACCAAAGTAGAAACCGAATTTTGCGGTCGGACGCTTAGTCTCGAAGTTGGAAGAGTCGGTTTCCGCAGTTCAGCAGCAGTGGTTGTACGTTACGGAGACACGGTTGTGCTCGGCACGGCCATGGTCGGCGATAAGCAGGTTGAGCACCTCGATTACTTTCCATTGAGCATTGACTACGAAGAGAAGATGTATGCTGCTGGTAAAATCAGCGGCTCTCGGTTTATCAAACGTGAAGGTCGTCCGAGCGATGACGCAGTACTCATATCACGACTAATCGATCGTCCGATACGACCGCTTTGGCCAAAGGGCTATCGTTATGAGGCTCAGGGTATCGCAACGGTACTGAGCATGGATCCTGATTTTCGACCAGATATGGTAGCAATGATTGCAGTGAGCGCAGCGTTTTCACTAACCGGTGCCCCTTTTGACGGTCCGATTGCTGGTGTCAGGGTCGGTATGAATGACGATGGAAAATATGAAGCCTTTATGGGCGCAAAAGATCTCGATGACGGCAAGCTTGACCTAGTAGTCGCTGGCACCAAAGATGCCATCATGATGGTTGAAGCTGGTGCTCGAGAAGTCACTGAAGACGAAGTCGCAGACGCGATTGTGTTTGCACATGAAGCAATCCAGCCTGCTATAGCGCTCCAAGAAGAGCTCATTAAGAAGGTTGGCGTACAAGAGCAGTCCTATAAACTTATCCTCCCCGATGAGTCAATCCAGGATACCGTTGACAAGTGGGTGGATGGCAAGCTTGGCGAAGGTCTGCGAGCACCATACCCAGAACGCAACCAGCTCATTAAGAATTTGCGTGATGAATTTCATGCACACTTAACTGAAACGCTTGAGGAAGACACATACGAACAGCAACGCGACGATTATGACGAGGCCTTTACTATGGCACTTCATAAAGATGTGCGAAAGGGAATCGTCGAGGATAGCATCCGACCAGACGGTCGGAAATTAGACGAGATTCGGCCGCTGTCTAGTGAAGTCGGCATATTGCCGCGTGTTCACGGATCCAGTTTGTTTACAAGAGGTGTTACCCAAGCGATGAATATCGTAACACTCGCACCGCTGAGTTACGCACAGCTAGTAGACACCATGGAGCAAGAAGGTGAACGCCGCTATATGCACCACTACAACGCACCTGGTTGGACAGTCGGTGAAGTGAAAAGACTGATGGGTCCGGGCCGACGTGAAATCGGTCACGGCTATCTAGCAGAACGTGCCCTAGCTGCAGTATTGCCTGACGAATCAGAATTTCCATACACAATTCGCTCCGTAACAGAAATCATGAGTCAAAACGGTTCTACCTCAATGGCAGCAACCTGTTCAAGCTGCATGGCGCTCATGGATGCTGGAGTGCCACTGAAGCGGCCGGTGAGTGGTATCGCCATGGGACTTATGATGGATGGTGACAAGCCATATATCCTGAGTGATATAGCTGACGCCGAAGACTTTGGCGGAGACATGGACTTTAAGGTTACCGGTACCTCTGAAGGTATAACTGCCCTGCAAATGGATATGAAAGTACACGGCTTGTCACCCGACATACTAAAACAGGCGCTCCTTCAAGGAAGAGAAGGTAGGCTTGAAATACTCAAGCATATGCTCTCAATCATTCCGTCGGCTCGGGACGAGCTCAGCCAGTACGCACCTCGGATTGAATCAATCAAAGTTGCGCCGGACAAGATTCGCGAAATCATTGGCAAGGGCGGCGAGACAATTCAGAAAATTACCGCTGAGACGGGTACAGAAATCGACATTGCTGATAACGGCACGGTAATGATCGCCAGCCCAGACAAGGGCTCTATAGATAAGGCTAAGGAATGGATACAGAACTTAGTAGAAGATCCTGAAGTCGGCAAGGTGTATCGTGATTGCCGCGTAGTATCCGTTCTAGATTTTGGCGCTTTTGTAGAAATACTACCCGGCAAGGAAGGGTTGGTACACGTAAGCGAAATGAAAGAAGAGCGAGTCGAAAAACCATCAGATGTCGTGAGCGAAGGCGATCACGTCACTGTCAAGCTGGTTGCCATCGATGACCGTGGTCGCCTGCAGCTCAGCATGAAGGCTGTTGCCAGAGAGTCTAAAAAATAAGGAGGCAATAACACTATGCCAAGTAAAAAAGGAGTCACTATTAAGCAGATAGAAAATCGCCGAGCGCTATTGATTCGACTCATATTGGCACTAGTGTTTGTTTATGTATTCGGTTCGTTGGCAATTGACTCTGGCAGTTATTGGCACTACATATTTACGTTTGTTTCGCTCGGTATTTCAGTAAATGCCGCAGGCCGTCTAGTTAAGGACATCATCCACCGCAATGGAAAACGTACAAGCAGTCAAGGCTAAAAAGCTAGCGTCAATTGCTGACGAGATAGTTAACAATCAGGTGTGTGTTGAGCTTGCCAATTCAGCGACACAATTAGTGTTCGGTGATGGCGACCCAAACGCGGAAGTAGTGTTTATTGGTGAAGCACCAGGCAAGCAAGAGGATGAGCAGGGCCTGCCATTTGTTGGAGCAGCAGGTAAGCTGCTTAACGAGCTGCTCGAAAGTGCTTCGCTCAACCGATCAGATGTATACATCACCAACATAGTGAAATATCGACCGCCGAATAATCGAGATCCACTGCCAGAAGAAAAGCAAGCATTTATACCTTACTTGTGGCAGCAGATTTCGGTTATTCAACCGAAACTTTTAGTCCCATTAGGACGACACAGTATGGCCTGTTTCTTGCCGAATGCTCGCATTAGCCAAGTTCACGGCCAGCCAAAACGAGTACGCGTGGTGTCAACTAAACAATCTGTAGCTGGGGAGCAAACTGACAGTATTGTCGTTTTGCCGCTGTATCACCCAGCAGCAGCACTTTATAACGGAGGCCTACGTGAGACACTTTTTGAAGATTTTTCAGCTATTCCTGGAATCTTAAATCAAGCAACATCATTTATAACAAAAATAAAAAAAGAGGAGAAATAATGAGTAAAGAAAAAGCAAATAACCAGAAAAAGACGAATAACTCGTCTAAAACCGCGAAACAAAAGTCGTCTCAATCGGCTTCGCGACAAAATAAGAAACAACAGTCGTCTCGATCTAAGAAGTCAAACGGCTCTAAAGGTGCAGCTATGCGCGCCCAAAGGCGTACGCATGATGACGCGCAGCGCATCATTGACCAGTACGCGACCGCCAAAGAGAACGGCAACCGCAGCAACGGCAACCAAGCAAATAAACAAGAAGATCGAGCAAACAAGATAGACGACAGCCCGCGCCTTAAGATAATTGGCCTTGGTGGCATGGACGGCGGCGGCAGCAAAAACATGATACTGGTTGAGTATCAAAACGACGCCGTTGTCATGGATTGCGGAAATGACTTAGGAGTCGATTTGCCGGGCATTAATTATGGCATCGCCGATGTAACTTATCTAGAAAAGATAAAGCACAAACTAAAGGCCTATATCATCACTCACGGTCACTTGGACCACATCGGCGGTTTGCCGCATATCGTGCCAAAAATTCCGGCACCAATTTATGGATCGAAGTTTACGATTGCTCGTGTCGAGGAAGTATTTAGTAACTTCGGGCCGCCTTTGCCAGAAGGCTTTTCGCTCGATACCGTGGCAATGAATGAAGACACACACGAACGGCTAAAGATAGGACAATTCTTCGTCGAGTTGGTACGTGTTACCCACTCGATTCCTGGAAGCACTGTAATCGTTCTCGATACGCCAGTGGGTCGCCTAGTTAATACTGGTGACTTTCGGTTCGACCCGAAGCCGCTCGATCACGAGCGAACCGATACTGACCGCTTAAAGGAACTTGGCAAAGAAGGTGTCTTAGCGCTACTGAGTGAAAGCACTACCACTGAGCGACCAGGTCGTACGCCGACTGAGAGCTCGATTGAACAGAGCTTTATCGATATTATCGATAACGCGCCGGGACGGATATTTGTCGGGGTATTTTCTACCAATATGAACCGTATACAAATGATCGTAAATGCGGCTGTGCACCACGGCAGGAAAGTCGTCATGGACGGCCGTAGTATGGTGAGTACGCTCGAGATGTCTGTCCGCCATGGTTTTATGAAGATTCCAAAAGGTACATTTGTACCGATAGCTTCAGCCGGCAATATGAAGGACGAAGAGCTCATCGTGATTTGTACTGGCTCACAAGGAGAGCCAAGCTCTGCTATGCAACGAATGAGTAATGGCGAGCACCGTCATATCAAGCTCAAAGAGCAAGATACCGTCATCTTGTCTAGTACACCAATCCCTGAATCAGGTAATGATGCGCGTATTGGCGACATGATTGACGACCTGCTTCGTAAGGGAGTTCATGTTTTTCGACACGAAACACACGAGATAGACGGGTGCGGACCGCTTCACGTCTCTGGTCACGCCAGCATTGAAGAATACCGCGAGATGATACAGATGACACAGCCGAGATTCTTCATACCGATTTACGGTAGCTATCGCTCGAAACAACGACACATTGAGATAGCAGTAGAAGAAGGCATCTCGCGCAAGGATACTATCAACGCGGAGAACGGTGAAGTAATCGAACTCACGAAGAATAAGATGGAGGTGACCGGCAGAGTACCAGTCGGTACCGTGCTGGTTGACCAGACTGGCGCAATTGTAAACAGTGTCGTCATCAAAGATCGACTGCTCTTATCTGAGGAAGGGTTGGTAGCCGTGATACTGACAATCGACAAAAAGTCATCCCAGCTTCTGACCAGCCCAGATATTATTAGCCGTGGCTTCATCTATATGCGGGACAACGAAGAGCTGATGACCGGACTCCGCTCAGAACTGAAGCGGGCAGTGGCGCAGCGGTTCAAGCGAGTTGACCTTGATCGATTCAAGCAAGAATTGAAAGATCACGTAGCACACTACCTCTACGAGCACACACAAGGGAGTCCGATTGTCATACCGGTAGTAAATATCGTTAACCCAGGCAAACCACAGGGCGGCAATGGCCATGACAAAAAGGCCCAAGAACCAGAAAAAAGCGCTGAAGAAATCGCTGCTGAGCAACAAAAGCGATTCGAGGAAATGCGCGCTCGACTACTTGGGCAAGATGCCCGCACCGATTAATGGGACGGAATATGCCGGAGCAACACCTATCAAAAGAGTGGTGGCTAGATGCTCTTCCAAGAAATAAAAGGATAGAGGTTGCGCATCGAGACGGCAACACATTTATGCGTGTACTCTCGGCAGGTTCGCAACCCACGGTTACTATAGAAAGAGATCCGGCTGGTCCGGTAATCGGCGAACCGTTAGTGCTCATTGGCTCATTAGCGATGAAAGCAGACATTGAAATTGAACATGTTAAAGAAGGTAAACTCATTCAGGGGGAATGCCTAGCGTTTTGTCCGTATAAAGTCGAGAGCTCATCACAAGCTCCAATTCAATTAGTGTCTCCACAGCTATTCGTGCCCAGACGCAGCATTGAAGATGTAACCGTACACTAAGAGACATTGACAAAAGTTGTAAAATCTGCTACAATTAAGCTATGATAGAACGTGAACCATCCCCAGAAAGATATCACGACAGAAGAGAGCTCGCGCTCGAGCCAGGTACTTTCGATGAGGTTCACGCTACTCTTCAGACGATTTTGCAAAACCCTGATACTCAAGACTTACAGTTTGCCAACGCTGGACCACTTAAAGAAGTCGTCATCCAAGATGAACACAATAGAGCAGGAGACCATATAGCCGATAAAGACGTAATCGGTCGCATATGGTCGTGGCAAAATACAAATATTCAGCCTGAGGAAAGAATCGATGTAGTGCTACTTGATCGCTCTGGCACTGGTCTCGCTACTGCTGAATACGCTCATGAGGACGCCGTCAGCCGAATAGGCTACATAAGTTTCATGAAGGACGGAGCTGATGTAGCCTGCAGCGGTATCCTCTGGGTACTTTCTGATAAGCGTATAACAGCACAAGCAGACATTGTAATTCCTACGAATACACGAAAAGGAATCGAAGGGCTTCGTTTTGCAGCAAAAATAGGGCTGTCAGCTGAGTGGAGGGCTGGCTTTAAGGAGTACAAGGAAAGGCAACCCGTTATGAACCGATTACATGTAGACACTCCGTTTACCAACGAAATGGGCAAGGAGCTTCGTAGGCATATGAGCTCCTTCGTTGACCAGGCTAAGGAATAAGGATAAAATACTAACCTGACATGGCAAAGAAAAAGAAAAAACAGACCAAACGAAAAAGCACCTCGAAAAAGTCAACTAAGCCTGAGAAGAAAGATGACAGCGCCTCGACTTTTTGGCCGATTACTGGAGCAATAGTTTTATTGCTTCTGGCGTTCTTGTTGCTGCTCGGCAGCTTTTCTGCGGGCGGACCCCTCCCCGAACAAATGTTTACCGGTGTATTTCAGCTGCTAGGAAATGCAGCGTATTTTGTACCGGTTGCCCTAGCGTGTCTTGGTGTATGGAAGTTTAAAGCCGAGGGACATAAAGTGCCTTTACAAGAGTTTGTAAGTATAGTGGTCTTTTTATGGGCGTTTGCTGGCTGGCTTTTTATAACATTTTCGACGACTGAAGCGCTCACCAGCGGTGCTAATGGCGGTGGTGGTTAAGCTGGTGGCGTATTA
>SLOC01000026.1 GCA_007132685.1 Candidatus Saccharimonadota bacterium
AGGTAAGTAGCAATGACAGATTTATTGCTGCACTCTAGTACCAAAAAAGCGCTAGAACGTCTGCAGTCGCAACAACCTCACGCAATCGCACTATTTGGGCCTAAAGGAGCGGGTAAACGTACCGTAGCTAGAAGGTTAGCTGAAGAGCTTTTGCAAACTAAGCTGCAATCTGGAAGTAATTATTTTGAAGTTGCGCCTGGCGACAACGATGCGATTACTATTGATCAAGCACGAGAGATAAAGCAGTTTGTAAAATTGAAAATCTCAGGAAATACTTCGGTAAAGCGAGTTGTAATCATCAGCGATGCACAAACACTACAGGAGTCTGCTCAAAACACTTTGCTAAAACTTATCGAAGAGCCTCCAGTGGGTACTGTATTTATCTTGACTGCATCAGCTCAAGAAACATTGTTACCTACGCTCATCTCGCGGCTTACGACAATTAAACTAATGCCAGTATCAGCACAACAACTGAGTCAGCTCCCGAAGGCAAAGCATCTCGACAATCAAGAGCTCGCACGAATATTTCACTTAAGTGGTGGACACGTCGGGCTTGCCAATAGACTACTATCATCTAACGACGTCGATGACTCACTTATGAAAGACATGCAAATAGCCAAGCAACTGATTGCTAGCAAACGCTATGATCGTCTTGGAAATATTGAATATTTACTCAAGAATCACGAAACTGCGATGCAGGTATTGTTCTGTATGCAGAAGATACTCGAATACAAACTACACAGTACCCACGACGAATCAGTTAGTGAAAAGATTCGTCATGTTATATCTGCTCAGGATGACTTGAATCGTCGAGTGAACAAGAAGTTGGTTTTTACTGATTTATTCATGAAATTATAGTAGAATGGAGTTTACATGCTTGAACTAGCACTATTACTTGGGTTTGGGGCATTTACTCTTCGTAATCTCCAGGTGAGAGAAGAAGAAAATGTTATTATCCCACGAAAAATTAGTGAACGGCTGGGAAAGTTATGGGATATTGCGCATCAAGGCATGCGTGAAAATCGTCTCAATCGTGCTGAGAAAGCGCTTTTAACTATTCTTAAGATTGATAAAAAGAATGCTGCTGCCTACAATCGGCTCGGAATCTTGTATGCCAAGCAGAAAGAATACAAGGACGCGATTGACTGTTTCGAAATCGCCAGCAGCATAGAGCCGACTGCATCTAGTCTCCATAACTTAGGTCTTATCTACTATGAAACCGAAAACTATGAACGAGCCGCTGTCGCCTTTGAGCAAGCTCTACGACTAGAAGATAATCTGGCAGCTCGGCACATTGCATACGCAAAAGTGCAGGAGAAGCTAGATAACAAAAAAATTATGCTAAAAGAGCTTCAAAAAGCTGTTGAGCTTGAGCCAAGTCGTGAAAGCTATACGCTGCTCATGAACGGATACGCCAACATGGGGATGCAGGCTGAAGCCGATCAAGTAGAAGATAAACTTAAGCGTATGCGCAACACTCGCTCAAAAACACCAAAGAAGTCAGTCAAGCGGCCAAGAAAAGTTGTGATTTAACCTCTGTTTTGATACACTTTTCTGGTACCATTAAAAGTGCTAACTTTAGCCAAGAAGTGAGCCTAGGAAAATTCGCCGTTGTAGCTCAGTGGTAGAGCACTTCCATGGTAAGGAAGGGGTCACGAGTTCAAATCTCGTCAACGGCTCCATGTTTAAATTAGCAGGGGTAGTGAAGCGGTCAAACACGGCAGACTGTAAATCTGCTGGCTTATGCCTTCGGGGGTTCGAATCCCTCCCCCTGCACCAAAAAACATACCACTACTGCCACCTTAGCTCAGTTGGTCAGAGCAACGGTTTTGTAAACCGTGGGTCGTCGGTTCGAATCCGACAGGTGGCTCCAGATTATACATAGCAATATATGAGTTATTGCTCATATGATGAATATCTGTTAATATCTAACAGTTGTAAAGAGTAAACCCCTTTAAAGGACAATACTATGGCAAAAAAAGGCGATAAGCGTAAAATTATCGGTCTCGTATCAGAAGCGAGTGGCCACCGGCATTATTACACGACCAAGAACACTATGAACTCACCCGACAAGATTAGCATCAGGAAGTACGATCCTGTAGTCCGAAAGCACGCAGTGTATACAGAGACGAAGAAAAACCTTGGTCGTAACGAAGTAAAGCCAAAGAAATAATACCTAAAACTTAACTTTCAGCCCGTGATAAGTCGAGCACAGTATTGACGAACTCTGCGTGACTCCAGACGAGCGGTGCAACCGAAATGGGGTCACCGTGCTCTGGGTGCATTTGTTCGGCCATAACACCACTAGCAAGAGTATGCTCAAGAGCCCAATCAATTAGCCGCTGAGCGTCTGTAAGCCGCTTTTGTCTGATGTAGTACTGGGCGAGCCAGAGCGTTGTCACAAACCACGGGTTACCCATATATGGTGGGTCTGTGGCAAAGTACTGATCGTGTTCGTAACGAGGTAGGCCACCGGCTGGTGATTTATCAAGCAGGAATTTTTCAATCGCCTTAACACTGTCATGGAGTTTTTCGACATGTGTGTGATAATCAAACATCATTACACCGTAAACACTGGACATGTCGAGCAAGTTGTCAAAGTGTAGTTGAGGTGTGTCGTCGTTATCGCTAGGGGACAAAATACACCCTTTGCGATAGTAATTACGGTCAGGATAATAGAAAACATCGCTCGCCGCCTGAAAACTATCTGCTGTTTCTCTCCACTTAATTGCATCATCAGGGTACCCAAACTCATCAGCAAAGTCGGCCGCTACCAGGAGCGCTTGATATACAACGGCTACAGTGTATGTAGTGGTTAAGAATTTTTCTTCCCATAGGTCATAGCTAGGATGCGGGAGACCGGTCTCTTCATCGACAAAACTACACATAAAATTTGCCATGGGGCGAATCATCGTCTCGTACAGGCTCTGTACAAAATCTCCATCACCAGAGTACTGGTAATACTCTCCGAGCATGTAGAGAACGATCGCTGTCTCATCTTCCTGAATAGCGAGCTCTTTACGGTCATTGTGAAGCAATGGGTGCCATGTGCTACCGATTGATTTATCAGGCTGATATTTATGCATTAGGTAACCATCGTCACTAATGATGTCGCGGCAGAAATTAAAAAAGTTACGAGCTTCTTTGTAGTGACCAAGTCGAATTAACGGCCATATCGCATAGGCGCCGTCTCTCGGCCAAACGTAACTATAATAATCTCGTCCGTAGTTATATATCGAAGAGTCGCCGGACGCAATCACGCCACCACGTTTATCCGTATGTGCTTTGATTACCATCAGTGACTTTTTTACCAGGTCAACATACTCCGGCTTAATAGTATGAAGTGCATTTGCAGCTTGCCCGAACCATTTATGCCAGTATTTGCGATTATCACTATATAGATCAGAAAAATTCGTTTTTACCAATGATTTATGAAGTTTTTCTGCTAGATATTGTGAATCAGCTGCAACAATCCAGTAATGAATTGATTTTGTGGCGCTTGGGTCTACAGTCATTGTGAATCTCATAACCGAATCAACGCCACCATGCTCTACAGCACTACCAGAAAGCTCGCCATCTTCTGCGTCTTTAAAGGTGCCTTCCTTGCCCTCTATTCCGTAGTTGCCTACGGCGTACTGATCGAAGCTTGCGACGCTACTATCGTCATGCTTACCTGAGATAAGCAGGCAACACCTACCTTTGTAATCGAGTATATAGTGATCATCTGGCACGTATAGGGCTGTATCGCCTCGACCACTGCGGGAGATTTGGAATACTTGATGCATAAACAAACGTATCTCTCGAGGGTGATCTGCGTGATTTGTCACCAATATGTTTCTGGTGAAGATATTTTTATCTTGGTCGACAAGGTCTTTAAGTAGCAGGGAAATATGTAATTCCTGGTGATGTAGTTTGATAGAGCTTATCAGGGCATCTACTTCAAAATCGACTTCGATCTCCCAATCATCGAGACTAACCCAGGCGAAGTCCCCGTCAATCCAGACGCCGATTTTATGACTCCCCAGCCGCGCATTCGTCAAATTATCAAGACCAACGTATGGATAATAAAAATCCTGAACGAGTCCCGCCTCGTTGAGCCCGACTGCCAGGCTGCCATTACTTAAGAAAACTGGACGACTCATCTAATCAACAGCCCTTTTTTCGCCAAGCGATATCTTAAGTCG
>SLOC01000068.1 GCA_007132685.1 Candidatus Saccharimonadota bacterium
CTCATCGTCGTACCGGATGATGAGGATAGTTTTGTAATTGTAGCGGGTGAGCGCCGATGGCGCGCTGCTCGTGAGGCGAAGCTTACAAAGCTGCCGTGCATTGTGCGAAAACGTGAAGAACTGGAGCAGTTGGAGATATCGCTCATCGAAAACGTACAGCGGGTAGATCTGACTCCAATCGAGCAGGCAGTTTCGATTGAGCGTTTGCACCAAGAGTTTAATATGTCGTATCAGGAAATCGCGAAGCGCTTAGGCAAAGCGCCAACGACAGTCAATAATATTGTTCGTTTACTTGGGCTACCAAAACCAGCCCGTGAAGCATTGGATAAAAATCAAATCAGTGAAGGGCACGCCCGAGCAATTTTATCGCTTAAAGAATATTCGGATGAACAAAACGAGCTACTCAAGCACGTCATCAAAGAGAAATGGTCTGTTCGGCAAGCAGAGCAGTACGTCACTGCAGTAAAGCAAGGCAAACGAGGCAGCAAAGCAAAAACTCGCACAGCAATCGAAAACGAACATACAAAATCAATTAGCACTATATTGAACACAAAAGTTACTCTAAGACACACTGCCAGGGGTGGAAAAGTAGAACTGCACTTTAAAAATGAGCAAGAGTTACAGCAATTAATTGAGCGATTACGACAATTAAAGAGCTCTTAAGTCACGCAACGCACAGCAAGATTTTGAAGTATTAAGACCTGTCTGTCTTGCCCTAAAAGCGAGTAAATTCGTTTAACGGAAAGATTCTGAGACTGAGTCTGCCGATAATCTCCTCAGAAGATATAATCCCGAACGTGCGAGAATCTAATGAGTTAGATCGATTGTCGCCGAGCACGAAAACATGACCATCTGGAACGGAGATATCAATATCTGTTGCGCCGCCACGCGAGGCAATCAAAGCCTCGTAATCGCCTTTTTCGTCAGGATCAAAGCCGTCAGGATGTTCATCGTTGTAAACAGTTACTTGTCCGTTAGATACGACAACCGTATCGCCAGGCAAACCGATAACTCGCTTGATGAGCTGTCGCTCGCTGCCTGCAGCTGGATCAATGGTGCCGAGTTTAGCAAAAACAATAATCTCGCCACGATCTGGGATGTATTCCTGTCCGGTAATGCGAGCCCACGTCTTATCAGTTTTTATAACGATTAAGCGGTCACTATCAGATAAGGTGCTCTCCATACTTGGACCGTCAACTTCGTAGGACTGGAAAACAAAAGCGATCAATAGTAGCGCAACGATTGGGGCCGACAACAATATAAAGACTGTAGATAAAACACTTTTTACGCCTTCACGGCGTCGCTTGTTTGGCGCTTGATGATTCGAGGGCTCCGAAGGTGGCGATACACGCATATCGATAGGTGAGGGCGCGGAGGAGCCTCCAGAAGAATCTGGTCGAGGTAGTTGTGGTGGTGGAGGCGTGTGATTTGGTTGCATAGGCTTTGGTTCTATCGCTACGATAGTATGTCAGTTTGGACGTTTAAGTCAAAGTTTAAGTTTACTAGTAACCAACATAAACGCTATACTGTCTTAGTATTTCATGGAAAACTTTCGCCGAAGACCAACGCAGCAAAACAGAAACATGCGACCATCGATGGATGGCTTTGTTGCTGGTGGTTCATCTACTCGTATACCACAAGGCTCAAGAAAGGTCGGTGACTTCTCTCACAGTGATGGATATCATCAGCGCGCTCGACGGTCCACGCAAGCCGCTCGTCAACCCCAGCGTGATGATAGCGGCAGTATCGCATTGGACATGAAGCTAGATAATGATACAAAGACGCGTAAAAAACCGAAAAACAGCTGGTTCAGTAAAGCGCATCTGCCAAAGTTACGCACGGTTGCGCTAGTGTTTGTAATCGCATTTGGCAGCTATTTTATTACTTCAGCGTATCTTAAGGCTCGACAGGTATTTCAGGGCGGCGGTGGCGCGGTCGCTCTGCAGGATAATATTGATCCGGCGCGCCTCAGCGGAGAAGGTGATGGTCGAGTGAACGTCTTGCTGCTTGGTACAGACGATGCCGGCGGATTAACAGACACTATTATCGTAGCCAGCATTGACCCAATTCACGACGAAGCTGCATTATTGAGTATTCCGAGGGATTTGTATGTGGAGCGGGAAGGGCTTGGTTCGATGAAAATTAATGAAGTGTTTCCTAACGAGCGCAATCGAGCGCTTGCTGAGCAGGCAACGCAGCGGCAGGCACAAATCAGAGGCTACAAAGCCATACAGGATAGTGTTAGCGAAGTAATCGGTATACCTATGCACTACTACGTTAGTGTTGATTTTGACGGGTTTCGCCGAGCTATTGATACGGTTGGCGGGCTAACACTTACTGTTGAACAACCAGTATATGAGGTGATGAGCCTTGAGGGTCAACGCTATGTACTTAATGTGCAGCCTGGAGAAGAACACTTTGATGGTCTGCGTGCTCTAGCTTATGTACGCTCACGGAAAACGAGTCCCCGCGGAGATTTTGACCGGTCAGAGCGGCAGCGCGAGATGTTAATAGCACTGAAAGACGAAATCGTATCGTCTGGTACCTGGAGTAATCCGGCGCGGATAAATAGCCTATTCAGTGATTTCTCAGATAACGTGCAAACCAGTTTTGCACTTGAAGAAATCATGCGCCTCAGAGAGATTGCTGATAAAATCGGCGCCGATAACGTAGAATCTATCGAGCTGGTCGGTGAGGAGCCTAAGAATTTCATCATTTCTGACAGCTTAAATGGCTTATCGATTCAGCGACCACGTATTGGCATGTATGATTACAGTGAGATACAGAATTTCGTTAGAAACACTTTACGGGATGGGTACTTGCGCAGCGAAGACGCGGTTGTGCTGGTAATGAACGGCACTGACCAGCCAGATCTTGCCGCTAGACAAACCGAAGAACTTGAATCATTTGGCTATAGTGTCGCTACTCCGCAGGAAAATGATATACCACTTCAACGGGAGACGATTCTAGTTGATCTAACAAATGGCGAAAAGAAATACACTAAGAGATACCTTGAGCAACGACTAAAAACGTTCGCCTCGACTAATTTACCAAGAGGAGTAAGCGTCGACAACGAGCGCGTCGACTTTGTTATACTAATTGGTGATAATGAAGTTACTCGTCTCCAAAATTAAGCCAGCCTTTGGTTTCGCTCATGTGGCGCACGTAGGCTTATCAGCATTGTTGCCACTAGCAGTATATATTCTTGTACGCATAGAATTAGAGCAGGCTGCCTTAGCGATAATTCTACTCAGTAAGTGGCGTATGCTGGCAGTGCAGCCTCGGTTTTGGTGGGCACACATCCGGGCTAACGCCGTAGATATTATTGTCGGGCTATCAATCCTGGCCTTTATGGTAAACATTCCAGACGTTTCTTGGCAGCTTGTTTGGACGGGTATGTATGTATTGTGGCTACTGTTTCTTAAGCCGCGTACCGACATACTGGGGATATCACTACAGGCATTTATTGGTCATATATTTGGGTTAAGCGCACTGTACATTGTATGGAATGATGCCCCGCTTGCGGTACTAATTGCAGGAACTTGGTTTATCGCCTACGTTACGGCGAGGCATTTCTTTACGAGTTTTGAGGAGCCGTACACGTCACTATTTGCTCATTTTTGGGGGTACTTTGCTGCTTCGCTGACGTGGGTGCTAGGACACTACCTCTTATATTATGGTGTGCTTTCTCAACCTGCGTTATTGCTGACGGTTATCGGTTATGGTATGGGAGCGATGTATTATCTGGATCACAAGAACAAACTGTCAAAGCTTCTGCGACGTGAATTTATCTTTATAATGATTGCTATAATTTTAATAGTAATTATTCAAGCTGATTGGACTGACAAAGTTATCTAAGACGCATGCGCCACAGGTAGAGTCAGAGCGTAGACAATCAAGGAGGGGACACGTGAAAAAGCCAACGTCAAAAGCGCCAAAAAACCAGAACGGATTCAAGCTTGTAACGCGTGATCCGGGTCATGGAACATCGCTGTCGACGAAGCTACTACTGCTTTCCATGCTTATAGCAGGATTAGCTGGGTTTGGTGGTGGCTGGCTTGGCGCTGATTATCATCGAGTGCAAACCGAAGACGAAATACGCTTAGATATGCAAGAAGATACAGTCGTCGCCGAAGAGGGGCGTCAGATCAGCGAGCTCGTCAAGGAGGTTGGTCCAAGTGTGGTATCGATAAACGTGCTTGCTTCGGAGGCGACGATTGACGATCCGTTTTTTGGGTTTGGTATGCCGATGGAGCGTGAACGAGCAAGCGCGGGCACTGGCGTAATCTTGAATGAGGAAGGAGTAATTATCACGAATCGGCATGTAGTGCCAGAGGGTACAACCGATATTACAATCACGCTTGCTGATGGAACTGAATTAGATGATATCGAGGTGATAGGGCGAACAAACCAAGACGATGCATTGGACATTGCTTTTTTGCAAATCAATGACAGTCGGGATAGGGAGCTGACACCAGCAAAACTCGGAAGCTCGATAGATTCAGAAGTGGGCGAGCGAGTCATCGCTATTGGTAATGCACTTGGGCGGTTTGAAAACACTGTTACCAGCGGAATAATTTCTGGATTTGGCCGCAACGTGACAGCTGGAGGTCGTGGCCATGTCGACACGTTGCAAAACCTGATTCAAACGGACGCAGCGATTAATCAAGGTAACTCCGGTGGTCCTCTCGTAAACAGTCACGGTGAAGTGATTGGTATCAATACGGCGGTGGCTGGCGGAAGTGCAGAAGGCATCGGCTTTGCGCTGCCGATAGATGACTTGAAGGGTATGATTGCTGGGGTACTAGAGACAGGCGAGCTGGAACGACCGTATCTCGGGGTGCGTTTCGTGATGCTTAATGAAGATCTAGCATTCGAGGTTGGGGTAGATGAAACAAGAGGGGCGTATCTAGCACCGGGAACGTCGCGTCAACCAACCATATTGCCAGACAGTCCAGCTGATCAGGCCGAACTCCAAGAAAGAGACATTATTACCCATGCAGACGGTATCGAGGTAGATGACAACAACAGCCTGACGTCATTGATAGCTCGGAATCGAGTTGGCGAAACGGTTACTTTGACGATTGTAAGAGATGGGGAGTCATTTGACGTTGATGTCCGACTCGAGGCGATGCCAGAGTTATAGTGTTCAAAATACTTGACGCGTCAAGTATTTTATTACAACGCTTTTACTTCTTGGATACGAACACTTGAATGAAGTCTTGCTGTTCTAACAGGTCGTAACTAGCGATTGTAGCGATTGCCTGTAATTCGTTGTGCTGGGGCGGGAGCGCCTCGGTAAAGACCAGCTGAGGTTTAGTGGGTAATTTGTTGATTTGCTTGAATAGCTCACGGTAGTAGTGCAACCCGTCGGTACCGCCAAAGATAGCATGCTTTGGCTCATGTTGTGCAGCAGAGTTTATTTTAAAGTGTTCTGGAACATAGGGCAGGTTAGCTAGGAGTATGATACCTGACACCTGATGCTTGATATCTGATAAGGGCTCGAGAAGGTTGCCTTCGTATAAGCTAATTTGTGCACCGTGCTGTTTGGCGTTTTGCTTGGCAGTATCCAAGCATTTTTTGTCTATGTCGGTAGCGATGACGTCGGTTTCTGGGAGTAGGCATTTAGCAGTAATAGCGATGCACCCTGAGCCAGTACCTACGTCTACGATTGTCATGGCCGAACTGTCTTGCCAGTCAGCAAAGCTGCTGGCGCTGACAGTTCTCTCGGCGCGTTGCTGTGTTGAAGCCTTCGCTGCTCCTTCGTCGTATGCTTGATACGACTCAGTCTGCTGCTCAACTTCGCCTTGCATCGCATCCGAGCCATGCAATCGTTGTCCAGTCTTCGGGTGTTGATTTTCGCTCGGTTTTTTTCGACTTTTTACTTTCAACTTTTTACCATTAACTAGTTCTTGCAGGAGTTCAATCATGGTTTCGGTTTCGGATCGTGGCTCGAGCGTATGGGGGTTAACGCGAAATTCACGACCATAAAATTCACTTTTGCCTCGTATGTATGCAAGGGGCTCATGATTCATTCGTCTTTGAAGCTGTTTTTCTAGCTTGCTGACCGTCGAACTTGGAATAGTACATTCGGGGTGGGCAAGCAACCAAGAACGATCTTTATCTAAGGCATCCTCAAGCAGTACAAGCGCATCAAGTCGAGCTGTCGCGATATCCTTTATAGCAAGTGCGCTGGAAGCAAACTTTAGCCAGTGGTTAACGTTCACTGGTGATAAGCTCGCGTTCATGAGCCTGTAGTTTTTCGATAAGGTCATCGATATCGCCATCGAGTGCTCCGGGTATATTGCTGCGAGAGTAGCCGATACGGTGGTCGGTTATCCGATCTTGCGGAAAGTTATAGGTGCGGATTTTTTCAGCTCGTCCGCCAGAACCGATAAGCTTTTTTCGGGCATCGGAAAGCTGCTTTTGCTCTTCCTCTATCTTGTGCTGTAATAGCCGCGAGCGTAGCACGCTCATAGCTTTTTCTTTGTTCTTCAGCTGCGATTTCTCATCTTGGCATGTCACAACGACACCGGTCGGCTCGTGGGTAATACGTACGGCGGAGTCGGTCGTATTAACAGATTGACCGCCATGGCCGCTACTGCGGTAGGTGTCGATACGGAGGTCGTTTTGATGGATTTCGATATCGGCTTCTTCGGCTTCTGGCATGACCGCAACAGTTGCTGTGCTCGTATGTACGCGACCCTGACTCTCAGTCGTAGGTATGCGCTGCACTCGGTGCACACCAGCCTCGAACTTGAGCATATAGTATGGGCTGTCACCGCGAACCGAAAACGATACCTCTTTGTAACCACCGGACTCGCTTGGGCTTTCACTAATGAGCTCGGTTTTGTATCCGTGCTTCTCGCACCATTTAATGTACATGCGGTATAAATCACCAGCAAATAGACTCGCTTCATCGCCACCTGCTGCCGCTCGTATCTCAATAATGATATCTTTTTCATCATTTGGGTCTCTTGGCGTGAGCGCATCTTCAAGTTGTTGTTTGGTTTTTTCGATGTCTTTTTGAAGTGAATCTAGCTCAGTAGCTGCCATCTCTGCCAGGTCACCCGATTCTTCTTTGGCAAGGGCCTCGGACTGCGCATAGTCGTCTTTGAGCTTTCTTAGTGTGTCAAATAGCGCTAGTGTTTCCTCGAGATATTTTTGCCGTTTGGCAATTTTTGGATATTTGCTCGTAGCAAATATTGAAGTATCTTCTAGCTGTTTTTCTATGCTAGATAGTTCATCCCGTAATGCCTGTTCTTTTTCTTCCACGGTACACCTTACTATAAATGAAAAATGCGGCAACTTCTACTTGTAAAGCAGCCACATCATCGGGTTAGTCCAGTTATTTTTTGGTTTGCTTCAAAGTGCCCATTTTTTGGGTTTCCTGGGCTGGCTTCTTTGCTTTTTTGTCGGCTGGCTTTTGCTTAGCAGACTTTTTCTTATCGGCATGAGCCCTGGCAGCGTCTCGGCGGGCCTTGAACTTATCGACTCGCCCCTCAACGTCCATAAGCTTTTCTTGGCCGGTATAGAAGGGGTGTGAGCTGCTAGAAATATGTACTTGCACAAGTGGGTATTCTGTACCGTCAAGTGTGATGGTCTCGTCGGTTTTTACAGTCGACCGAGTCAGAAACGTTGATTTGTCGTTTAAGTCCTGAAACACAACCAAACGATAGTTATCTGGGTGGATATCTTTCTTCATAAGATTTCGTTGGCACCTTTCTTTCATTAGTAGCGACATCGATTAGCAGCGTGCGTTTTCTGCAGTCGATTGCCTTGATTGTACCCAAGGCCGTCACCAGGTAGTAATAACAGCCCGTAATTGTAGCGCCTGACCCGCTACTTGTCAATCTGACAATTGTTTGCTACGCTTTATCCGGCAAATATAAACAGTCGAGGTGGTGGTATCAGTTTTGATATTCACATTCATCCTCCGCATTATCAATCGCTTGATGGGTGATGCAGGCAGCCCCGACGACGAAATAAGGATGTAGAGGAGTAACAATATGTCCAAATCAGTAGATATTAAAGAGCTGTTCGCAGCGGGCGCTCACTTTGGCCACAAGACAAGCCGTTGGCACCCGAAGATGTCGCCATACATTCACAGTAAACGAGATGGCAGCCATGTCATCGATCTAACAAAAACTGTTGAGCGACTTGAAGGGGCAATTAACTTTGTCGAAGATACGGTAGCCGGCGGCAAGCAGGTGCTGTTGGTGGGTACCAAGAAACAAGCACAAGAACCAATCAAGAAGGCTGCCGAAGCAACAGGTATGCCATTCGTTTCTGAGCGCTGGCTCGGTGGCATGCTGACCAACCGTTCAACGATTGGTGGACGCGTCAAGTATCTAAAAAAACTCGAAGAAGATATGGCAAACGGTAAATTAGAGAGCAAATACAATAAGCTGGAAGTGCAACGATTCCAAGAAGAAATTGATCAAATGAATCATTTGTTTGGGGGTATTAAGCAAATGCTGCAATTGCCAGCAGCCGTATTTGTGACCGATGTCCTCCACGATGTAAATGCGGTCCGCGAAGCACGTAAACTACATATTCCAATCGTAGCTATCGTCGACACTAATGCTGACCCAACAAACATTGATTATCCGATTCCGGCCAACGATGACGCCATCAAATCATTGCAGAAGATAACCGATTACATCGCTGATGCTATACAGGCAGGTAAAGCCAAAGCTGCAAAGCGGCAAACCCAATCAGAGGACACAAAGGAAGCCGAATCAAAAAAGAAGGAGGAGAAATAATGGCAGACATTGATATCAAAGAAATTAAGCGTTTGAGAGAGCTCACTGGTGTAGGGATTACTGACGCGAAGCAGGCTCTAGTTGAGGCAGAAGGTGATTTCGATATCGCTCTAGAGGCTATGCGTAAAAAAGGCATGACTAAAGCCGAGAAGCGCGGCGAGCGCGAAGCGCTATCCGGAGTTGTCGGAAACTACAATCACGATGGACGCATTGGCGTGTTAGTAGAGATCAACTGTGAAACTGATTTTGTTGCTCGAAACGAGCTCTTTACAGACTTTGTAAAAGATATCGCAATGCATGTCGCAGCCAGTAATCCGGAATTCCTTTCGCAAGAACATATTCCGGAGGATGTGCTTGAGCAGAAGCGTAGCGAATTTGCTGATAAAGCCAAAGCTGAAGGTAAGCCGGAAAAGATGATCGACAGCATCGTCGACGGTATGCTCAAAAAGCACTTTGCTGAACGCTGTTTAATGGAACAGCCCTTCATCAAGGATCAAGATAAGACAATCGGCGAGTACACAAAAGAAAATATCGCTAAGCTAGGTGAGAACATTGTGGTTCGGCGGTTTGCCCGCTTTGAGCTTGGCGCAACTTCCTAGTCTGACCGTATACATCACAATGATTGTCCGTCTCGACATCCGTCAAGCTTTATGGGCATCTGGTTGCGTTTTCTGTGACGCTACCGATATACTAAGCACATAAAATAGTAAGAATTTTAGAGTAGGAGTGTAACAAGGTGAGTCCTGATGCAGTCGTAAAAGAAGTGAAAGCAAAATTTCAGCAAGCTCTTGAACATCTAGAAGAAGAGCTGAAAAAAGTACGTACTGGCAGAGCACATCCTGTCATGCTTGATGGAGTAATGGTAGAGGCGTATGAGACCCAGATGCCACTTATCCAAGTCGGCTCGATATCGGTCCCCGAACCGCAACAACTGCAAATAACCCCTTTTGATCCGAGCAATCTAGCAGCGATCACTAAGGCTATTCGTGAACACCAGTCCCTGGAGTTGAATCCCATGGATGATGGTAAGGTAGTGCGCGTGCAAATACCGCCACTCACTGAAGAGAGACGGCAAGAGTATGTCAAGCTCGTTCACTCCAAGCTAGAGGATACAATGGTGAGTTTTCGGAACGCACGACACGATGCGAACAAGCTTATTGATGAAGCAAAAAAAGACAAAGATATCAGCGAAGACGAGGCGAAGCGGCTTAAAGAACAGGTAGATGAAGCGATGGCTGAACAAAAAACTAAAGCCGAAGAGCTCGCAAACGCAAAAGAGAACGACATTACTACCATTTAATAAAAGCTATCAAAGCAGGAGAGAAAATATCAGTACATCCAAGGAACCAATGAGCGAAAAGGCTTCCACACCCCCAGGGCATGTAGGCATTATCCTCGATGGTAATCGTCGATGGGCGAAAGCAGAGGGGTTATCGACTGCTGAGGGTCATCGTCGTGGGGCTAACGTCTTCGGTGATATTGCAAAGTATTTGTTTTCGACTGGGGTTGGATACGTCTCGGCTTTCGTATTCTCTACGGAGAACTGGCGACGAGCCGAAGAAGAGGTAAGCTTCTTGATGAATCTAGTGATTAAGTTTACTGAGGAGCGGCTGAAAGAATTCGATGATGCGGGTATACGTATAGTAATCCTCGGCTCGCAAGAAAAGCTCAAACCGAATGTGCAAGCAGCAATCAAGCGTGTCGAACAGGCAACCCAAGCGAACAAAAAGGGCACGCTCGCGCTTTGCTTTAATTATGGTGGACAGCAAGAGCTTGCCGATGCGTGTAAAGAAATGATGCGTGAGGGCGTTCCGGTCGATGATATTACTCCTGAAAAAGTCCAATCATACTTGTATCATCCTGAAGTGCCGGATATTGACTTGATTATCCGAACCTCTGGTGAACAGCGACTCAGCGGGTTCATGTTGTACCGTTCAACTTATGCAGAGCTTTTGTTTATGGATAAGCATTGGCCAGCGATGACCAGCGATGATATCGACGCAGCACTTGGCGAATTCGCCCAGCGTCAGAGGCGGTATGGAGCGTAGGTTATGGCGACCGTATTACTAATCATTGGTATTTTATTGTTTATTGGCCTGGTGGTCATACATGAGTACGGGCATTTTATTGCTGCACGTCGTGGTGGGGTAGATGTTGAAGAATTCGGAATAGGATTTCCTCCACGAGCATGGAAAAAACGTATCAAAAGCAAGAAGGGTGACTATGATTTTTCGCTCAATTGGCTGCCGCTCGGTGGGTTTGTTCGACTAAAAGGCGAGAGTGATTCGGCGACCGAGTCAGGAAGCTTTGGCGCAGCGCCACTTGGTACTAAGGTAAAGATAATGGTTGCAGGGGTTATCATGAATCTGTTGGCAGCCTTCGTGCTTTTTACTTTAGTGGCATGGGCAGGTATGCCTCGGCTGCCTGAGTTTGCCGTGCCCGATCAATTTACGGTCGCAGCTGACGAACGGGTGGTGAGCGAGCCGCGCAATCAAGACATGGTGCTAATCGGTCGAGTTATAGAGAATTCTCCAGCCGAAAAAGCAGGTATTGCTGTAGAGGACGAGCTTGTCGCGATAAATGACACGGAGATAACCAATCCGTTTGACGTAATAGATATCACTGAAGCAAATGCCGGCGAAGAAGTAGTTGTTACAATTCGTTCTGCCGAAACTGATAAAGAGCAGGAGTTTGCAGTAATCCTGAATGATGACGCTACGGCTGAGGAGCAGGGCTATCTTGGAGTTGCGCCATTCTCCGGTCAAGAAGGGTTCAAGGTGGTGCGCTATACATGGTCAGCTCCGATTGTCGCTGCCGGCACCATCGGTCAGTTTACCCAGCTGACATTTATTGGCCTAGGTAACGCATTAAGTGGGTTTGGGCAGTATATTGTCTCGTTTGTTACGGGTGATGAGTTGGCGCGCGAAGAGGGGCAATTACAAGCAACTGAGCAGGTGACAGGACCAGTGGGTATTTTCGCTACCCTAGCAGCGGTTAGCCAAGAGGGCTTCTCATTGATGTTGTTCATCGTGGCGCTTATATCGTTAGCTTTGGCAATTATGAATATTTTGCCTATTCCAGCGCTGGATGGCGGACGATTATTTGTTACGCTCCTTTTTCGGGCAATCAGAAAGCCACTGAGTAAATCGCTTGAAGAGAAGATACACGGCACCGGCTTCTTGCTGCTCATGGCCTTGTTCGTACTTATAACTATTGTCGATATTCGACGCTTCTTTTAATGGTGATGGAGTAGAGTACGATACATGCCGGAAGACGCCAGCACGCCACAAACAGGTTCTCCAGGACAGCCTAAACCTAGCGATGTATCTGGCTATGATCAGCCTGTCAGTCTCGTATTGCTGACATTGGTGATATTCCTGTTTTCACAAATCGTGATAGGCATACTTCTAGGTATTTTAATGTTTGCCTTGGGTCAAGGTACGGAGTTGTTTGAACGCATCACCGAATCTAATATTCAAAACTTTTTATTAATCGCGCTGATGGTTGTGTTGCAGTTTGTTGCAATCTATTTCGTCGTGCGCCGGCTAATGCGACGCTCACTGAAGTCCATCGGTTTAGTGAAGCCAGTTGGTGCTGATATTGCCCGGGCTGCGCTGGGATGGGGAATCTATATGTTCGCCGTGATAGTAGCAATGGTTTTTCTTAACATACTAGATACCGGCATAGACCTTGAACAAGAACAACAGATTGACTTTCAGCCCACTCCAGACTTGCTCGAAAGAGGTGTGGTGTTTTTGTCATTAGTGGCAGCGCCAGCCTTCATCGAGGAAGTACTGATGCGGGGATTTCTATTTTTGAACTTACGGCGACGCTTAAACTTTCTTCAGAGCACACTTATCGTATCAGTGCTGTTTGGCTTGGCGCATCTGCAATTTGGTACCGGTGAGCCACTATTGTGGGTAGCATTTGTCGATACGTTCGTGTTGTCGCTTATTCTTTGTGGCTTGACAGAAAAATATAAAACCCTGTGGCCCGCCATCTTTGCGCATGCTATGAAAAACTCCATAGCCTTTTATCTGTTGTTTGTCAGAGAAGGCTAGAAGATAGTACAATGCCTCTTGTCATGAAACGAGAGCATATTACTTACCATTCTCTCTGTTCGTTTCTGCCCCATAGGGGGTATAGAGTAAAAATGGCGTTTTTTTCTTGAACGTTCAAAATCGAAAATTAACGGATACATCTAAACAATAAAGAGAGGATAAAGATTATGAGGGCTTCACAGCTTTTCACTAAAACGAGACAGCAGGTTCCAGCCGATGAGACGGCAAAAAACGCACAGCTGCTCCTACAGGCCGGTTTTATACACAAGGAAATGGCGGGCGTGTACGCTTACCTGCCGCTTGGTCTGAAAGTTTTGGAGAATATCAAGCAGATTGTGCGTGAAGAGATGGATGCTATCGGTGGGCAGGAATTTATCATGACAACGCTGCAGCGGAAAGAGCTATGGGAAACAACTGATCGCTGGGATGATGAGAAGGTCGACGTTTGGTTTAAATCACAATTAAAGAACGGCACCGAAGTTGGCTTTGGCTGGTCTCACGAAGAGCAAATTACCAATATGATGAAAAATTATATCGCCAGTTACCGCGACCTGCCGGTCTATGTATATCAGTTCCAGACGAAGCTTCGTAATGAGGTGCGGTCCAAGAGCGGGATTATGCGCGGGCGTGAGTTCGTTATGAAGGACATGTATTCGTACACGACCGATGAGAAAAAGCACCAGGTGTTTTATGACGCGACGATTGACGCATATATGCGGGTGTTTGATCGAGTCGGGCTCGGGAAAGATACGTATGTCACGGTCGCGTCTGGCGGTCCGTTTACCGATAAATTTAGTCACGAATTTCAAACTATCTCTGAAGCAGGAGAAGACGTCATTTACCTACACAAAGACAAGGCTATAGCAATCAATGAAGAGGATTTAACCGATGATAATCTGCAGCGTATCGGAGTAGACAGAACAGACCTCACTAAGCACAAAGCTGCAGAGGTGGGTAATATTTTTAGTTTTGGTGGCGGCAAGAGCGAAGAGCTCGGGCTCTACTTTACTGATGAAGACGGGCAAGAAAAGCCAGTCATACTCGGTTCCTACGGCATTGGTGTATCGCGATTGATGGGAGTGATAGTCGAGCATTTTTCTGATGAAAAGGGAATCGTCTGGCCAGAGTCGGTAGCACCGATGAAGGTGTATCTGGCTCGATTATCCAATGATGATTCTGTAGTACAAGCCGCCGATGAAGTATATGAGCGGTTGACGCAAGCAAATATTTCGGTATTATATGATGACCGCGATGAGAGAGCTGGGAAGAAATTTGCTGACGCAGACCTTATCGGATTACCACACAGGATTGTCGTCAGCAATAAAACGACCGCTGCAGGGAAGCATGAATACAAGTATCGTACCGAAGCAGACGCCCAGCAACTCACCATCGAAGAAATCATAA
>SLOC01000039.1 GCA_007132685.1 Candidatus Saccharimonadota bacterium
GTTTTGAAAACGGAGCAGAAACTTCAAAATGAGCTGGAGGCGCGTACGGGATTCGCACCCGTGTACTGGGTTTTGCAGACCCATGCCTAACTCCTCGGCCAACGCGCCATACGTTGTATGCTGCTTTTTGCCTCGTCGTCCTAACTCCAACACTCGCAGATGAATAACTATATCTGCTCGTTAGTTAGGTCAACCGATTTATACGGTTGACACTAATCGGCCAACGCGCCAAAAATGCTTAAAATTTAAGGTGAAGCACTGCAGTATTGTAGCAAATTTATCTTAACCGTAGACAATAAAGGGCAATTACAGCGATTTGTCTGGTTGTGTTTTTGAGCAGAAAATAATCGATGCTACCATGTAGCTAATAAATACATTTAAATTCGGGGGTACGTATGAATAAAAATATCATTATTGTAGTTGCGCTATTGCTAGCGGTCGGTGTCGGAGTATTTCTACTGGCTGGCAATGGGGCAGACGAAAACGGAACAGACACTACTGCAAGCGAGCGAACTGATGAGCGCAGTGAAGGCACGCTAGAGATAAGTTTCCTAGGTGAAAACTATCGCTTTGAAGATGCTAATTGTGAAACAAGGAGCCGTCCAGGCGCTGATGAGAATGAAAAGGATCTATCTTACCGCAATGTAGAAGAAAACATCGAATTCTGGGTCAGAAGGTATGATCCGGAGCACTCCGACGTGTCGCAAGTGCACATGAGCTTCCCGAGTGGCGGGTTTGACGAAACAATCGGTGAGGTTGAAGCTTACGAAGGTGAAGTCCCGACAGCAGACATTACGTTCGAAGAAGGTGTGGGCACCTCCGGTACGGCCGAGCTAGAACCATATGTCCACATGAATGATGACGTCGATCATGTAGAAGAAGGTGGCACCATCGAGTGGAACCTATCCTGTTCATAAATATTTAGTCCGCTGATTGACTCATCTAGCAGGTGTTACATTTTCTGATGACCGTGACCAGTCAGGCCTTTGTCGTGTGCGGTTTTTCACAGTCTGCGGACAAAGTAATTGATACTGTTGCCAATCACATGGGTACTAACAACATATCTGACACATCACTCAAGGAACTATTCGCACTTGCTTGCGAGCAGGTAGATAGCAAGATTGCTCAAGTTAGCGAGAGCGCACTGAATAACGGAACCCCTTGCAGCGAATGGGATGTTCGCGCGTTGCTTGAGCATATGATTGAAGAGCTCTATTGGGTGCCGCCTATTCTATCCGGGGAACGCCTAGCAGAAGCTGAAAAGGATATCCCGGATAAACTATTGTTGCCTGATATACAAACGGCTTGGGAGCGCGCTGCCAACACTGCCATCCAGGCAGTTGCTGACACTGATTTAAACAATGAAGTCGAGTTATCGAGCGGACTCACAAAAGCGAAACACTTTCTAGAAGAAATCACTACCGATATTACGATACATTCTTGGGATTTAGCTCAAGGGGTTGGCACTGAATCCCAGCTTGATGAGCAGCTAGTCGAAGCAGTTTACGATATATTCAAAGAAAAAGCCGAAGAATGGCACAATGCTGGAGTCATAGGGGAGTCGATTGCTGTAAGCGAGTCGGCAAACACACAGGAAAAGCTATTAGCACTTGCTGGTAGGTTCTAGTATACCCATAAAGATACGCGAGCAGGTTAAGCCAAACAAAAAGCCCGACTAAAAGAGTCAGGCATTTTGCTTGGTGGCGCCTCCCAGACTCGAACTGGGGACACAGGGCTCTTCAGGCCCCTGCTCTACCAACTGAGCTAAAGCGCCAAGGCTGCCACGTCATTTTAAGAGATAATCGTTGTAACTGCAAGCTTGCACGCCAAAGCTCTAACCGCTATAATTCATTTTCGTTATAGGCGAGTGTAGCTCAGCTGATAGAGCGCTTCCTTGCCAAGGAAGAGGCCAGGGGTTTGAGTCCCCTCACTCGCACCACGTTAAGACCCCACATAAAGTGGGGTTTTTGCGTGATGCGATCAGGCGGACGAAAACCCCGACAAGTGATGCGCCTAAGGCGCAGAACGAGGGTTTGGTGAAGCGATAGCTCACACAGGAGCTCGCTCCGAGTAAGCTTGAGCGGAAGAGGCTTGCCGATGTCCCCTCACTCGCACCACGTTAAGACCCCACATAAAGTGGGGTTTTTGCGTGGTGCGATCAGGCGGACGAAAACCCCGACAAGTGATGCGCCTAAGGCGCAGAACGAGGGTTTGGTGAAGCGATAGCTCACACAGGAGCTCATATCAAAATGCTTGACGCGTCAAGTATTTTCTCTAAGGGGTTATTTTTGTCATCTGGTATGATTTATACATGAGTGATCAGGTAAAGATTGTGGTGACCGTGCCTGAAGATGCCGCAGATGCGCTACGGGAAGCGAGTGGCAATGCTGGTGCAGGGAAGATTGGTGAGTATAGTTTCTGTAGTTTCTCGCTGAAAGGCACTGGGCGATTTTTGCCAAGCGACAAAGCGAATCCAGCTATCGGAACGCAAGGCCAGCTCGAACAGGTCACGGAAGAGCGCATAGAGGTGACATGCGACAAAAAGATGATGCAAGCCGTCGTAACTGCGATTCGCAAGGCGCACCCATACGAAGAGCCGGCGATTAACATATATCCGCTTCTAGATGTCGACAAATCTGAAGGCTAAACTGCTTCTCAACGGCGGCTTTTTCCCGTATACTAGACTAGAGAAAATTAAAGAGGGAGCTAAAGCACGATGAATACGACAATTTGGCTGATTATTCTCGCGGTACTCGTTATTGCAGTAATCTACATTTATAACAACCTGGTACGCGCTAAGGTGCGAACCGATGAGGCATGGAGCGACATCACTGTACAACTTCGCCGCCGTGCTGATCTTATACCGAACTTGGTCAAAACTGTGAAAGGTTACGCCAAGCATGAAAAAAGCGTGTTCGAAAACGTCACCAAGGCACGCTCACAGCTACTTAATGCTGAAGGCGTCAAAGAAACCGCCGAGGCTGAAAACATGTTCCAGCAAACACTTAAGAGCTTGTTTGCTGTCGCTGAGGCGTATCCAGACCTAAAGGCGAACGAAAACTTCAAACACCTACAGGAAGAACTTGTCGATACTGAAGATAAGATCCAGGCAGCTCGCCGATTTTACAATAACTCAGTCCGTGACCTAAACATCAAGGTTCGTGTGTTCCCAACCAACCTGATTGCTGGCATGCTTGGTTTTTCTCAGCGAGAATTCTTTGAAGTAGAAGAATCAGAAGTCGCCAAGATAGAGAAACCAACAGACGTATCATTTGAATAGTCTGACTGACTTTTCAGCCTGAAGGGGAGCTCGCACGGTGTATAAAGAGATAGCCAAAAATAAAAGACGCACCATCACCTTGATGGTCGTCTTTGTTTTGTTGGTTGGTGGGCTTGGATGGGCATTTGGCATGTATGTCGGCGAGCCAGCCATAACGCCCTACGTTTTGATTGGCGCTCTGGTGTATGCGCTGATAAGCTACTTCGCAGGCTCAAGAATGGCACTTGCATTAAACGGCGCCAAAGAAATTCAAAAGCGGGATAATCCTCGGCTGTATCGTATCGTTGAGAATCTTTCGATTACAGAAGGGATGCCCATGCCAAAGGTGTGCATTATGAATGATCCAGCACCGAACGCATTTGCGACTGGACGCAACCCGGAGAATGCAGCGGTGTGTGCGACGACCGGCCTGCTCGACATAATGAATGATAGTGAGCTGGAAGGGGTCATGGCGCACGAGTTGGCTCACGTCAAAAACTATGACGTGCGGCTGACAATGATAGCCTTTTCGCTTGTAGTAGTGATATCACTGCTGGCAGATATCA
>SLOC01000067.1 GCA_007132685.1 Candidatus Saccharimonadota bacterium
ATATGTAATCTGTTGATAAAAAATATTCCTATTACTTCGCTTGTTGGAACTTTAGGAATCTATCGAAAGCGAGTCGTTTAATCTCGTTACCTTCGACCGATAAGCTGTGCCCGCTACCGCCTGCAATTACCAGCTCGGCAGTATCTAGCGAATCGGCTAAATCGGCTGCTTTTTTAATCGGGCACAGTATGTCGTATCGCCCATGCACAATGATTGTTGGCAGGTGCTTAATCGTGCCAATATTTTGGATTACCTGATTGTTTTTTATGAACCAATCATGTGCTTCGTAGTGAAGGAATGTTTTCGTGTCTGCTATTCTCCGCTCGTCTACATCTTCTGGCGCGGTGTATGACACTTCGGAAGTGAGTGAAAATAAGTTCCCCTCCCAGTTCATTACTCCTGCTGTAATAATACGCTGTTCATCTTCGTTTGCGCTCGTTAACCGACCTAATAAATCTTTGGCTGCTGTTTCTGGTGTCGTATGGTAGCTGTCAAGAAAAGCTTGCCTGACCTTTAGCACATCTGGTACGAACTGCGCAGCTCCCTGTGTGTCTTGCAGGCTCCACCTGGTCGTGTCTTTGTCTGCTAAAAACACAGCAGCTAAAAGCAGTCCATTTACTCGTGCTGGGAACTGTTGGGCGTACAGCAAGGCTAGCGTAGAACCCCAGCTGCCGCCAGCAACATACCACGACTCTATACCGAGCTTTTTGCGGATTCGCTCCGCGTCTGCAAGTGTGTCCTGAGTCGTGTTGTGGGTAATATCGCCTGCCGGAGTGCTTTCACCGCACCCTCGTTGGTCAAATAGTATTACTCGGTACGTAGCAAGGTCGAATACGCTCGCGTGTTTTTCCTTGCTGCGCGACCCTGGGCCGCCATGAAATGAAATAATTGCGGGTCCGCTCGGATTGCCATACTCAAAATATGCGACACTATGACCTTGTTTAACCGGAAGCGTATGTTTTTGGTCCATTTATACTCCTAATAATTCGTTATCAGTGGCAGCACACCAGTTTTTTATATGACTGACGTATCCGTACTATAGCAATCGATTGTATTTTCTGATAATTGCCAATAAGCAATATTTGTTTTTACTTTTTTCGCTTAAAGCTACATAGGATACTCTACTTTTTCTATCCTTCGAAGCCTTGGCGAAGTAGGATGGCGGAGAGAGAGGGGTATCGGCTTTGCCTCCTCCGCTCAACCTTGCTCGGAGCTAGCTCCTGCGTGAGCTTTCACTACGCCGAACCCTTCCGCCTTTGGCGGATACGGGTTCAAATCCTTTCTCTGCAAAAGAGAAACGGCCACACCATAAAGGTATGACCGCTCCTCTCCTGGCGGAGAGAGAGGGATGACATCGTGGCTTTTCACTTCATGCTCGGAATAAATTCCTGTGCGTGAAGCTCAATCCCCGAACGCCTCGGTTCGTATTTTGGGCAGGAGAGGGATATCGCTTTCCCTCTCCGCCAGCTGGCGGATCGGTCGCTTCTTCGCTCAACTATGCTCGAAGCAAGCTTCTGTGCGTATTTTCGCTTCGCCGAACCCACGTTCTTCGCCTTTGGCGAATCACTTACAGGGTTCTCGGTCGCCTGCTCTCCGCCAATATAAAAGGACCAACTCACGCTGGTCCTTTTATATTGGCGGAGAGAGAGGGATTCGAACCCTCGGTACGGTTGCCCGTACACACGCTTTCCAAGCGTGCTCCTTCGACCGCTCGGACACCTCTCCACGCTATGTAGCCTAGCAGATTTTCCGCGTTTTCGACCACTTTTCATGATGGAGATATTACAAAAACACAAAATTACCACAATAACACCTTGAACATAAGCGAGCCGAAGAAGTACACTAAAGAGAATGAAGCATATTATCGAGCTCCGTGACGTCAGTAAGCTCTATGGCTTCGGCGATGCTACTACCGTGGCTGTCGAAGAAGTCAGCTTTCGTGTAAAAAAAGGCGAGTTTGTCGCGGTCATGGGACCGAGTGGATCTGGCAAGTCTACTCTTATGAACCTTATTGGTCTACTTGATCGACCAACTCAGGGCACCTACCTACTCCATGGTAAAAATGTCGCACGCTTTAGCAAGTGGCGCCAGTCACGCTATCGACGTGATCGGCTTGGTTTTGTTTTTCAGTCGTTTCATCTGCTCCCGAGTATGACAGCGCTTGAAAACGTCGCTCTTCCCCTCGCCTACAAAGGTATTACGCAGACTAGGCGACTTACACAAGCCGGAAACGCGTTAGAACGGGTTGGACTATCAGACAGAGAGTACTTTTATCCCAAGCAACTCAGTGGCGGTCAGCTGCAGCGTGTCGCAATCGCTCGAGCTATCGTTAACAACCCAGAAGTTATCATCGCTGATGAGCCTACCGGCAACCTTGATAGTGCCTCAAGCCGGCTCGTCATGGAGCTGCTGAGTGATTTGCACAAGTCTGGTCACACGATATTGATGGTGACACATAACCCCGAGCTTACTCGCTACGCAAATCGCGTGGTATACATGCACGATGGTTCGATTATTGCAGACGAGGACTCCGATATCGGCAGCGTGCCTACGCTTGCGCGCAAGATGTACTTCCGTGCTCGCAAAACCGAAGAAGATGATTTAGCTGGAGTTTCCGCGCTCATGGAAGCCGTACCACAAATGGGTGGTAAAAAATCGTCGAAGAAAAAACCAGCCAAAAAACGCCGCACTAAATCCAAGACTAAAAAGCCGAAGTCGCGGAGCAAGTCATCATGATGCTTAAGATAAACTACCGCATGGCGATGAACTCCTTACGAGCCTCGCGTTGGCGCAGTTTCCTGACTATGCTTGGCGTGATTATCGGTATAGTGGCGGTCGTCACGGTGTTTTCTATCGGCGAGGGTATCAAGCAATCAATTACTGCCGAGGCCGAATCGCTTGGTCCTGACGTAGTAACTGTACTGCCGGGTCCGCAGGTGCAGGAACGAGAGGATATCGGTCGTACGTTTAACCCGTTCGCATCCGTTGGGTACTCGTTGACGGAACGTGACGTAGAGCGTATTCGGGGTATAGATAATGACATAGAAGTCGTGCCGTTCTTACGAGCCTCCGGTACGGTTGGTTCGGGTGATGACACCATGGAGCGCGCAGTCGTGGTCGCAACCGAGGGAGATGTGCCACTAGTGCTCAATCGTGAGATACGGTTTGGTACTTGGCATGAGAGTGGCGCCGAATCTAGTCGTGATTTTGTGGTGATTGGTAGCGGGGTCGCCAGTGAGCTGTTTGGTGAGCTCTCCCCTATCGGCCGCTCTCTGACGATTGGCGATCGCTCGTTTGCAGTGCGCGGTGTGTTTGCTGAGTTCCCGCGGAGTCCTCTGCCGTTCATGTCGGTCGATTATAACGACGCAGTATTCGTCTCCAGTGAGGTCGGAGATGTACTTAGTGACAATGGCAACACGATATTCCAGGTGCTTGTCCACGGTGGCGGCAGCGTGTCAGCGAGAGAGCTGTCTGCTGAAATCGAGACCGCCTTGAGTGATGGTCGCGACGGTAGCCACGACTTCTCTGTCCTAAAACGATCCGAGATGATTAACGTTTACAGCGGCATTCTAGATGTTATTACTGTTGCAATAGCTGCAATCGCAGCAATTGCACTGTTTGTTGCTGGTATAGGTATTATGAATATTATGTTTGTCTCGGTCAGTGAACGTACGAGCGAGATTGGCATACGCAAAGCGATTGGGGCGACCAATCGTCAAATTTTAGGCCAGTTTATTACCGAGGCTTCAGTGCTCAGTTTGCTCGGTGGTGTATTCGGTATACTCGGTTCGCTGCTGGTCAATTACTTTATCCGACTGTTTACTCCTTTGCAGCCAGTAATAGTGCCTGAGCTTATGGTGGGCGCCGTAATCATCGCGCTATTTATTGGTGTATTGTTCGGTGCCGCACCGGCGATACGTGCTGCTCGTAAAAATCCAATCGATGCCCTTCGTTACCACATCTAGTAAATCGTAAAAACCATCAGCTGTTGTTTAATCAAGAATAACCTATGACTATGCATCGTCTGATGCGTACAGATAATCTATCGCCAGCTTCATCGTCTCATCATCGAAGGGTGGTAAATAGCCATCATTTATAGTTGTGGTGCTGCCAATCATGCCAGAGCGCTTTAAGCTGACAATTTTCTTACCACGACTATCGGTATAATCTCTTCCCATTGCTTTGTTGAGTCGATTAACTGCTCGGGAACATAATGTTCTCGGGTCTATTTCACGCTGGCTTACAGGCTGATTCGCTGTTTTTTGGCCTGGCTCAGCTTCTAGCGCAATTTGTGGATCCTTCTCACTCATATTTCTAAGCAATATAGTCAACCCGCTACGAGGCGTCAAGCTGCTGTGTGCGGCATACCAAAGAGTAGCGCTACGAGCATGACGAGCGCCATCAGCCCCATAGATACGTTTTCGAGCATGCTGATGGTAGAAAGCGGGAGCTTTACAACCGCACCAAGGCAGAGGCAAGCAGGCATATCAGCAGGCTTCTTTCTGATGGTTAGCCATACCCCGAGCGCATTGATGCTTAGCAGTAAAACAGTAAATGCGTTTAGCCACAGCGGGAACACGTGCAAGATGTAGAGCACGCCGAGCCCAATCTCGACAAACGGATAGACAAACCCCCAACCGGGGATTCTTTGCGCCAACAAATCGTAATCTTTATAACCGAACGCGAACATCTTGTACTCGAACAACTTAAATAACCCAAACAACAAGAAGAATGTACCCATGATGTAATCAAGCACCACCATCCAGGCCCAATCACCGCCAACGTGTGTCATAAGCAGGCTGACAAGCAGAATAAAGCCAAAAACTAATGATAGTTTGCGGTATTCTTCACGCTTGTTGGTAGTCGCAGTATGAGCTGCGTGGTCATGATGTGAGTGCGCCATTATTATGTAGCTTAGCGCGTTTTTTTAATTTGCGCTATGGTAGATATAGCTATGTTACGAATTACAATTTATAGCGTTGGCAAGAAGCATGACTCGCACTTTGCCTCAGCAATCGCTGCTTATGAGCAAAAATTACTCCCCTATGCCAAGGTAGCCTGGCAACTGCTCCCAAATAGCGACAAAGACCAAGAAAGCCAAGCAATTCTCCAAAAAACCGAGGGGAGCTACCGAGTGCTACTTGACAATGGCGGTGAGCAATATTCGTCTGAAGATATTGCCAACACCTTAGATAAGTGGCAAACGACGGCGCAAAACGACATCGCCCTAATCATCGGCGGTGCTTATGGTGTGAATGACGAGCTTAGGGCTGCGAGCGATTTGGTCGTGTCATTTGGTCCACTCACCTTCCCTCATCAATTGGTGCGTGTCATGGTGCTCGAGCAGCTCTATCGCGGCTTTTCCATCCTGAAAGGCACTGGATACCATCATCAATAGCGAGTATTTATCACAACGATTAAACCTACAATTTTACAGATGAAATAGAAGAAATACTTGACGCGTCAAGTATTTTCCTACAGCAGGTCTTCGAAATTCGTGGCGTAATTTTGCCGGGTCCAGATCATAAAGCCAACAAGAAGCAGCAAAAGCCCGATAAGTAGTATGGTGCGGGTTGTTTCGCTCATAGCACCTCCTCTGCAATTATGACTAGACGATTTTCAGCAGTAAGTAGCGGTGTGCATGTGTAAATCGTCAGTTTATTTTCGCCGGTCTGTTGCTCGATACCTAGAGAGTCTTCAGTTACTGTCATCCTGTCCACGACTTCGTAGCGGCGCATCTCGCCTTCCCAATGGAGACCAATCTCGTCACCGACTGCTACTTTGTCTAAATGATACAAAGGTCCGCTAGGCTGATTGTAGGTAAATCGGTGCCCAGCTAGTATGATGTTCCCTGCCTCGTCGGGTTGGGCGCTAGCTGGGCGCAGCCACACACCGCCATCATTAATCACGCTGAGTGAATCTCCTGTGACAATCTCCTCATCTACTAGGATGTTCGGAATGATTAGTCGATTACCCTCTACTACCCCGTCTTCGGATGTAATCAGGCGTGACATACTGGCTTGCACCTCTGGATTGATGGATCGCACCCAAAAAGTCAGCATTGGCAGAAACGGCATAAGCAAGGCATAGAGTGCCACGATGATTACGAGACCGCCGAGCAGATTATTGGATTGTCGATGAGATATTCGTAATCGCTGCATGCCCCCAGTATACGACAAAAAACACTTGCAAAAAACTATAAAATCTAGCATAGTATAAAGATTATGAAACAAGCTGGGTTTTGGGTGTTTCAAGTGCTGGTCATGGTTGGCGTGTTGGCGGCTTTTTTCTCGGTGTTTTATTCTCTCGATGCAACTACTGCTGCCCCGACACATTCGGAAGGTGTAGTACTGGCGGACTCTGATGATGTTTTCTTTCAGTCCAGTAGCGATGTCGTGTCAGCAACAGGAGTATTTGAGCATATCAACGAGCAACGAGCATCTGTAGGTGCTGCGTCGGTAGTACCAAGCGCAACCCTGGCTGACGAAGCGCGTCGTCGTGCAGATGAAATGCAACGCGAGCTGTTTTATGCGCATGAAAACCCAGAGACCGGCATGGTGTTTTCTGATGCGTTGAGACAATCAGGTGTCTCATATGGCTATGCTTGCGAGAACTTAAATCTGACTTTTAGCACACAAGCCCATCTTACTGTGCGGGACTGGCTTGGTAGCAACGCTGGGCACAAAGAATGTCTGCTGAACGAGCAGGTCACGCATATCGGCATCGCGACGATTGATTTTCCATTACCGGACGGACAGCCGGCATATATAACCGTGGCAATCCAGGCAAGCCTACACGAATAGTGTACTAATAATATACGCCGATATGACGACAATCAGCAGCACCCATGCTGCACTAATAAGTTTTTGTTTTTTCTTGCGGCTCGCAGCATAACCGTAGCCGCCTATCCAGAGCCAGATTGCGAGTATGAGTAGCGTAAAAAACGTTTCCATATGTTCCTAGTGTAACACCTAATACGTAAACTCTTCGTAGTATAGCTGCTTATCTACGCCCAGCTCAATTGCCTGCTGTTCGTAGGCTTTTAGCATACCGGGGGGCCCACACATATAAATCGCATAATCATCCAATCCGCCCAGCTGCTCAGCAATGTCTTTGAGTGATACGATACCAAATTTATCTTCCGTGATACAGGTGTAGTCAAACGCACGGTGGTTACGTTGAATCATATCGAGCTGTTCTGTGTCGATAGCCTCTGCTTCGTTGCGTGCAAAGTGCAGCATTGTGATATGCGGTGCCAACCTACTGAAACGTAGGCTGTGCGCCTTGCTGATAAATGGTGTCACGCCGATGCCGCCAGCAATCCATAGCTGCTTAGGGTGTTTCGGGTCATTAAATGTGAAGCCGCCATATGGTCCCTTCACGCGGGCGATGTCACCTGGCTTTACCTGTTTAAGTTCTGCCGTGTAATCACCCAGATCCTTTACGATGAAGCGCAGTTTGGCGTCATCCTTACTAGAAGCAACCGAGTATGGGTGATAGTCGTCAATTCCAAGCGAGCTAAATGATACGTAGAAGAACTGCCCTGGCTTGAAATTCGCGATACGGTACTTCGGCTCAATCACGATGTCATATACCGTGCCGGGTAGCACGTCGTTAGAGACGACCCGGTAGGTGTAGTACTTGTGCAAGAAGTTATTAAGCAGCGAAAAGTGTATAAAGGTAACGGTTGCCCAGACTGACAGAATCATCATAAACCACCACATGAATTGGTTGTTGCCAAGTACTGATGTCTCAGAACCAGTCAACATGAAGGCGTGGGCCGCCCCGACGATGAACAGTAACCCGAGCCAGCGATGCACAGCGATAAACGTCTCGTGCTTCACTTTGGCAAAAATTGACCAGATACCGACAAGCACCAGGCCATAGAGTGATACTCTCCCGAGCGTTACAGCGACATCTTTTATTTCAACGAAATGCAATATCAAATCAAACGCCCCCGGCACCGTTTGCGAGATATAAACAACCGTATTGCCGAGTGGGTGCATAAGTAGGAGTGCGACACTGGCGGTACCAAAGAACCGATGCGCTATGTACATTTTGTCGAGTCCGCGGAACCAGTTGTCGAGGAACTTATAGCGCCCAGCGAGCACCAACGACCATGCAAACATCGCCATGCCGGCGAACGCGGCTGTTTTTTCCATGGCCAGACCGAATATTTCAATACCCGGCCTATCACCGAAGTCAAAACTGATTATCCACGCGAAGCTCGGGATAAGGATGATTAACAGGCTGATGATGAGTCCGGGCGTGATCCGGATTTTTTTATCTATATCCATAAGGGGTTATAGCTAGAGTATACCCGATTTTTGCTACCCGTGCAGTAATTTTCCATAAGCGGTTTGGACTTTGCTATAATCGTGATTATGGTCTCAACATTGCTCGCTCTTCACATAGCCGGATCGTTGGTTTTTATCATGTACGTAGTGGTTGCGCTCGGAACGCTTGTGAGTGGCAAAGGAAACGCCCAGCTCATGCGCCGTGGCGCGCTGGTGATTGGCGGCCACCAAGTACTTACCGGAATCGGTCTCGGCTTTCTGTCGCCAAATATGACGATGCTGGCCGTCTGCCTCCGTGGCCTTGCCTTGGTCGCAGTACTCTACGTGCTTAGCTACGCAGTAAGTCAGCGTTTGGCGTTTCAAACCGCTGAAAATTAAAGGGTCCTTGTCGACTTCTTGCATCGCTAGCGCTGGAGACAGGAGCATACTGACAGCTGTTTAGTGCTACCATATATACCATGACAAACACAACACCACTCAAGGCGATATTTATAAACGGCACACTCAAGCCGTCGCCAGCACGTAGTCACACCGATGGCTTAATCGATGTTAGTAAACACATCATGGAGAAAAACCAGGTTGAAACAGAAGTCATACGGGTGGCGGACTACGACGTTGCGCCTGGCGTATATCCTGATATGACCGAACACGGCTTTGACAGTGATGACTGGCCAGCCATCCAGAAAAAGGTTATGGATGCTGACATATTGGTGCTCGCTGGTCCGATTTGGCTCGGTGACAATAGTTCAGAAATCAAAAAAGCCATCGAGCGATTATACGCATCTTCAGGTGATCTGAATGAGTACGGGCAGTATGCCTACTACGGCAAAGTCGGGGGATGCCTGATTACGGGAAACGAGGACGGGGTTAAGCATTGCGCTATGAATCTGCTCTACAGCCTCCAGCATATCGGTTACACGATACCACCACAGGCAGATGCTGGCTGGATTGGCGAAGTCGGCCCAGGCCCTAGCTATCTAGATGAGGGCTCTGGTGGTCCAGAAAACGATTTTACGAACCGCAACACGACCTTTATGACCTGGAATCTTATCCATATGGCTCGCCTGCTCAAGCAACACGGTGGCATCCCGGCTCACGGTAATCAACGGAGCGAATGGGATAACGGCGCTCGGTTCGATTTCGAAAACCCAGAATACCGGTAGACTTATGGTGCCTCAGAGCGCCCCGACCATCACGTACGAACTAAATGTCCAATAATCGAGACAAAGTAGCTTTGTCGAAGCCGATGACGTATTCGTCATCGATTTTGGTAACGGGTACACCCATTTGACCAGTAGCTGATACGACTTCTTTTATGGCTTCTTGATCTTTTGTCAGATCAATTTCTGTGAACTCGACATCGTTTTGCTTAAAAAACGATTTTGTCATATGACAAAAGCTGCAGGTTGGCGTGGTGTATATAGTGACGTTTTTCATAGTTACTTCACTCCTTTCTCAAGTGATTCGATTGTATTAATAAGCACTGCGGTATCCGCGTTGTCGCGGCTTGGTTGATAGCAAATCCGCTGACCATCGCGTACCGGCTCAAGTAGGCCATGAAGCTCCATGAGCTTCAGGTGCTGCGAGGTTGCCGGAGTTGAGATATTAAGCTGCTCTGCGACTTCGCCGACGCAGACATTTTCTTGGTCGAGCAGCAATCGCATGATTTTGAGCCTCGTTGGGTCGCCGAGCACGCGGAATAGTCGTGCGATTGATTGGGTCTTGGCTTTTTCTGCAGTGGCCATGGTAAGACACTCCTTACTATTAAAATATTAAGCAATTACTTAAACATAGTAAATGAAACGAGGCTGTTTTGTCAACTCACTATTTCACTGTGGTAGAATATGGTATATGCCAGAAAACAAATCAAAAACCAAAGCTAAGTCAGACCCCTCGCCGCAAGATAAAGCTAAGCAGACTGAAACGCATAATCGAGAAACGCTCCTCGAGCACATCGAGAACAACGCTTCAAAAAGCGAATTTGTCACCTGGCTGAACAACCAACACGGTGGCGCCTACAGCGATTCAACTGATTGGGTGGATATCAAAAAGGCCGTACTAGCGTCTAAGTTGCCTCAGGCCGAACTTCGCTCCTATGCCGATAGCTTGAGCTCAGGCAGCGATATCAAAAAGCTCCTGAAAGACGTTGAATCACAAACCTCTGAAGCTCAAGTGGTTGCCGACAAGCTATCACTACTATCGACATTAAAGAAATTCGCAGTGGCGACTGGCGGTGCTTGCCTGCTATCAGGTGTCTTACTTCTCGCCTTTGCGCTCAGTGTTTGGATGGAGCTTGTGACGTTTGCCGGGATAGAGAACATCTATCTCGTAGCAGTCAGTACCCTGATTGGATTACTGCAGTTACTCGCTGGAATCTTGCTAGTAACCGAGTAGATGCTCGACAACAAAATAGCTGGCAACAAATATTGCTGCCAGCAGCAAAAAGGCGAATAATAGCGCTCCACGACCGAGGAGCTTCCATCTATGCTGATCGAGAGTGCCGAGTAGGTACGCAAACCAGCCTATTGTCGCCCACACACCGACGAGGAACATTGATTTCTTATCAACAAACACTAACAACACCCCGGCAAGACCTATAATCGCGAAAGGCACGAATGGAAACAGGGGTGCCTTAAACGGCCTAGGTAGGTACGGTCGTGATTTCCTGAGTCGTAAAATCGAGAGTGCAATCGTAATCAACCCGATTAAATACACCGTGTTGCTCATGTAGGCGACGAAATTGACCGCCTGTGATAACACCAAGATTGATGCGAGCAGACTACAAACCAGTATTGCTCGGGCTGGCACTTTCTGCTTATTGATTTTTGTTAGGAATGAACCAAAAAACCCTTCATGTGCAATCGCATAGAGTCGACGAGACGTAATCATCGTGGCAGCAATCATTGAACCGCCAGTAGCCAGCAGTGCAGCAGGTATGACAATCGCTTGCCCTGCCCCGCCGAGATAGTTCGCAACCGTAAGAAGTGGCGCCTCCGAAGCGGCGAGCTCATCCTGCGGCGCGCCAATAAGCGTGAAGTATGCCACGCTCGAAAACACCAACGTGCTAACCACTATAGTAATCACCATGGCGAGTGGGATGTTTTTGCCAGCGTTCTTGGCCTCGCCAGATAAAGTCGCAATATATTCATATCCTACAAAAGACGTAAAAATGAGCGCCGTTGCAGCTAAAACTCCAGCAATCTGGAAGTCTTCGTAGGTGACGGTGTGAGCGAGTGACATATCGCTCCCTGTGGTATATAGCCCAAAAGCAATAAGCAGAACAATAAGAGTCGTGACGGTGAATGCCTCGGTTTTCCCAGCGTTTTGTATGCCACGAACATTTATCAGTGCCGCAAGCACGAGCGCTGCAAGCGCAATCAATACTGGCGAGACGCCCAGCACAAGCCCTAAATAAAAGCCAAACCCTAGGGCATTTATCGCGAGGTAGCCAATGTCACCAAGCAGCACTGACCAAGAGAACAAAAACGGATACAGCCGACGCTTAAACGCCGTAAACACATAGGCTAAATCAGCTCCTGGTCTTGGGATTGTAGTTCCCACCTCTGCATAGAGCAGGCCACCGAGTAGCGCTAAAATGCCTCCCAGCACGAATGCCAATGGAGTGTACGCCCCTGCAAGCTCGATGCCGCCTGAAAGCAGGACGAATATACTGCCGCCTATAGTGCCGTCAATGCCAATCAGGCATAACAGCAGCAGTCCTGCGTTGCGTTTAATTTTTGTCTCGGGCTTTTGTATAAACATTTATAGATTGAGTATAGCGTATGTTCTTATAAAGCTTGTGGTATAATTCCGACAAATAGTACTAAACAAATGAGGTTATATGGCGGACAAACGGATAAATCCCATAAGTGATGACTTAAAAAACAAAAACCCTAGTCAAGATAGCCCTGCAGATGGGGCTACTCAGGTACCAGTGAATAATCAATCGGCTCAACCTCAGCCCGACAGTTCGCCGCCGCCTCCACCTGCCAGTGACACGTCACCTGATGAAGGTACGACTCCCCCAGCAGAAAGTACAATAAAACCATTTACGATGGATGATCCAGCCCAGACGGTAGCACCTCCGACCCAAGAAGCGCCGGCCTCTCAAGACGGAACACCCAAAGCATTTACGATGGACAACCAAACCAGCACTCCACAAGCTACACCCGCAACTGCAGCCCCTGCGCCAGCTTCACAGGAGCGAGTGAACGCTACTGAACCGAAAGTCATTGGTCCACAACAATCGGCGCCACCTGACGCTGCCCCTCAACAAACTGCACCCTCGCCTACTCCACCAGCTTCACCGACGCCTAATCAAGGCGCAACACAAAATATCGCTGCCTCTTCAACCGACGAACCGGCTTCAGTAGAGCCAGTCACCCCTACTCCTGCTGCGCCTGCAAATGAAGCTTCTCCAAGCACTCCTCAACCGTCGGGCTCGCCTGCCGCTTCTGGACATCCGAATTTACAGGCTGATGGCAATCCAGCAAAAAATGCAAACGAGACCACATCAGGCGACTCAAAAGGCTTTCTCTCAAGCAAAAAAGCGCTTCTTATTGCTGGAGCTACAGCGCTGGTCTTAATCGGCTCGCTCGGTTTTGTCTTTGGGTATTATTTACCAAATCGACCAGAAAATGTCTATAGTGCTGGGCTGGAGCGAACCGGAGAAGCACTACAAGAACTAACTAGTCGCTCACTCCAAGCTGAGACGATTGAGGAATTGTCACGGCTGGAAATTTCAGGGGATATTAACGTCTCAGCGGAAGACATGGAGCTGGAGGGTGATTTTCGTGCTCGGTTTGAAGAAGGAAAGTCCGACTCTAGATTATCGATTGCCATGAACGACGGCATGAACAATGAATCTATTGAAATTGGCGGTGACGTAATTACAGACATTGCTGATGGGAACCAATTCCCTGACGTGTTTTTTCGAACGCGTGGGCTCGCTGCACTCGGTGCAGAGTTGTTCCTCCCTGGAATAGGTCAATTTGAAGATGAATGGATTCATATTGACGCTGAGTATATCAAAGAAGCGTTTGACGAAGCGGAACTTGATGAAGAATCTATCGAAAACGTCACTGTCGAAGATGTTGCTGAAGTATCAGATGAAGTTATGAACGTTGCTAATGAGTACGTATTCTCAGCGGGCGACAATGCAGTATTTGAGCTTGATGAAATTGCTGGCGAAGACGAATTCGACGGCATCCGCACGTTCCGTTATGAGGTTTCGATTAATGAGACAAACGCCCGAGCATTTTGCTCACGAGTGACTGAAGTAATTTTTGACAGTACGCTATACGAAAAATTAGCGACTGCCAGTAGCGATGAGGAAATTGCTGAAGCGAAAACAGAAGCTCAAGCCGAGTGTGATGATTTAGAACTCGATGAAGACGCGCCGGATATTACCATGTGGGTAGATCGCGACACCAGGCTCATTCATAAGCTACGGTTCACTGAGGCTGATAACTCAGATAGCTATCTTGAGATAGGTCAACGCTATGACGGCGGCGATGAGTTCGAGCTCTTTTTGGTAATGAACACACCAGAAAACAACAGCAATTCAGAACTAGTAATGACGTTTAATACGGAGACCAATGTGTCTAGTGCAGTATTTAGCTACAGTCAAGAAGACGAGACGTTCGGTGATACGTCTGTAAATATCAATACAGAGGCACGACCAATGAGCGATTCGGTAGAGATTACTCGACCGTCTGACGCTACATCATTTGAAGATTTTCTAGAAGCTGTCATGGGTGGGTTCATGACTCCACCGCCACAAGAGTTCGATGAATTTGATGAAGACGAGTTTATTTTTGAAGAACCCCAGCCTCAAGAGGAACCTGCCTTTATCGAAACTATGAATCGCCTGTTCCAATAAGTCTGCTTTAGTGTAGCTGCTATAATTG
>SLOC01000020.1 GCA_007132685.1 Candidatus Saccharimonadota bacterium
ACAAACCGAGCATACCTGTAATCGAGCCGAAAAACGCAAGCATAATCTGGTCTGAACCAGTCGCTCCTACAAATATTTCTGCTATTCCTTCGGCTTGTCCGAGTATACTTTCTACATCTGGTGCTATCGTACCGTAGATGATACCGAGGATAGTTATACCGCTTAGCCAAGTAATAAAGCTTGTCCTCTGGAGTCTCCAAGTGAGCCCAGTAGTTGACAAAAGCCCGCCGGAGGCCTCTGCCCGACCAGCACGAGCTGCAAAAATACTCCCGCCGATATCGCGGCGATTGAGTAGCCACACCGCGGCCAAGACGCAAGCCACAAACGCCACAACAAATATCCATATAATTGCCCAATTCTCATCAGCAAATGGATAGAGCAATTGCCCCCAGCCAATTGGTGAAAGCCAAATCAGCCACGCCGGATCCACGCTCATTCCATCCGCGGATAAATCGCCGACAACACTTGCGATTCCGCTGAACAAAAAGGCCACGATGACACTGGCCGCAGCCAAGCCATTAGCACCTCGTGACGTTTGAGTCAGCTGGGCTAATACCGCCGTCAGAGTCGCAAACGCCATACCAACGAGTCCTATCGCGAGCGCCATAGCAAATGCGCCACTCGTTGGGACATCACCGAGTGATAGCCCTGCAAACGCCAAAACCACTATCAGGACATTTACCAAGCCAGCCACGGCCAAAGCAGACACCAGGGGCGCATACCGACCGGTTACATACGAGCCAAGTAGCTCGGTACGATTAAGCTCTTCGTTTTGCCGCGTATGCCTAACCACCGTAAAAGTGTTGATAAGCGCCACGATAATTGTCCACATGGTGAATGTTCGCAACATCAGCAAGTTACCGAATTCAGCTCCCGTCGGTAAGCCAAATAAACGCATGGCCGGATTGGCTGCCAGAAAGGCTATACCCTCTCTCATCTCTTTATCAGAGGCAAATATTTCACTCACGCCGAGCACCATCATCGTCAACAATGTGCCGACAGAAACCACGGCAATCGAAAGCTTCACACGATCTCGCCTAAGCGCCAGAAGGGTCAGTCGCCAAGCACCAGAAAGCTGCTTCATCTAGCTGCCCTTATCCTCATAATGGCTCATAAACAGCTCCTCAAGCGTGGGTGGGTGGCTAGTAATCGCTTCGATTCTTAATTTGGTCAATACTTCAAAGACTTCATTTAGGTGCTCATGGGTAACTTGAAACTCCGCATGCTCACCATCAACCACAAAATTAATCACGCCTGGCATCTTTTCGATTTCTTTCGGACTTTGCTTGGTGGTCACCTTGATGGTCGTATTGGCAAGGTGGCGTAGCGTATCAAGGGATCCCGACTCGACAACTCTCCCCTCCCGTATGATGGTTACTTTGTCACATAGCGCTTCCACCTCGGCTAAGATATGACTAGAGAGCAGCACGGTTTTTCCTTGCTCTTTCAGTAAGCGGATTTCGTCCTGAAATACGAGCTCCAACAAGGGGTCCAGTCCTGACGTCGGTTCATCCAAGATATACAAGTCTACATCAGACGACAGCGCGGATACGAGCGCTACTTTTTGTCGGTTCCCCTTAGAATATGTCCTGAACCTTTTCGTCGGATCAAGTTGAAACCTCTCGATGAGTTTTTGCCGCCTATCTTTGTCTTGGCGGCTACGCAGATGGGTTAGCAAATCGATGATTTCACCACCAGTTAAGTTATCCCAAAGCGTCACCTCGCCAGGCACATATGCCAGGTTCTCATGCAGCTCCACATTGTAGCGCCAAGTATCCTGACCGAGGATTGTTGCAGTACCACTATCTTTCGTGAGCAGTCCTAGTAGTATTCGTATGGTTGTAGACTTTCCGGCACCATTAGGGCCGAGTAGTCCGTGCACCTGACCCTTCTCTACGGTCAGTGATAGGTTATCGAGCGCAGTGAACTTTCCGAACTTTTTGGTGAGATTGTTTACTTCTATTACAGCGGGATTATCTGAGTCGTCAGGGTGAGCCATAACGTTCCTTTCTTTTTCCCTATTGTACTAGAAACGTAAGCGTTTAGTTAAAAATGTTGAGTAGACGCCAGAAAAACGAAGGCTCACCTATCACATCCGTCGTCGCAACCGGCACGCTGCTGGCACGATTACCAGATTCAACTTCCAATACACCGACTTCTTCATTCAGGCCAATCGGTGGCTCAATCGCATCAATAACAACCTCGGGTGTGTGTTCTGCTCCGAGCCAACCGCCGACTGTTATGCCACCAAAGGAGACGATATCAACATCTTGCCCCCATGGGACTTCATAACGAGCCACTACGGTGTTTTCTTCAACCACCTCAATAAAACCAAACCCCGCGTAGGCATCAAGCAGCAATTGATTTGATGCATTGGTGTTCACTTCCCGCTCTGACTGCCCGAGTGTCACACCGATAATCGTCTCGCTTATATCTTCTGTCAGTGGATATTCGGCAGCGAAGACCAAGTTAGCTCCGGCCTCATCAGTCGTACCGGTTTTTACTCCGATTACAAATTGCTCCTGGAGTAACTGATTGGTGTTAAACACGTTACCAACACTCGGATCAATCGTCAGTTGTGGTTGGCGCACTGCTTCGGCAAGCACCGGCTGCTCGAGCACCTTCTCGGCTACAGTAATAAGTTCGCGTGGCGTACTCACTGACCCTGGCGACATGCCACTTGCATCCGCAATCACCGTCTGCTCCAGTCCCATCTCTGCCACCATCTCGTTTACATACGTGAGATACGCCTCCTCTGAGCCAAATACCCAATCCACCAAACTCTCTGCGATATTGTTTGCCGATGGTATGAGAAGAGCCTGTAGAGCCTCTCGTTGAGTCAAGCTATCACCGGCGTTTACCGGATAAGAAGACCCGTTTTCGGCTACCGTGTCAGCGTAGTATTGCTCATCAGTTTGACCAAACACGATGGTTTCGCCGTCCTCTCCCTCACCGATTGGCTTTTCTTCTAGTACAGCCAGCGCTGTAAACAATTTGGCGATACTGGCAATTGGTACTTGCTCATCAGCATTGCCGTCATCTGCCAGTAAGCCATACCCTGCTGCGCCTATGGCCGCTATGCCATCATCAGGCCAGCTGAGTTGGACTTCTTGTGTTTCGCTAGCTGGCAAATCAACTACCGATACCTCGATTTCGTGCGGCGGCTGAAAGAACAATACGTAGCCAATGGCCACGATAAGCATAACAATAGGTAGCCAAAAAAGTACTACCAGTATAATCGACTTTTTACTCACACCATCGCCCTGTTTGTTTCTGGCAGTATACATATCAGTAGGCATCATATCGCATCAATGCAATTTATGTCCAAAAATTCCTAATAGGTTGGCTTTGAATAAAGATAGTGTTGCGTCAGATCAGTTATTCGACTTAGTAAAACTCGGCACGAGTCACGATACCGTCTTCAACAGTAAAGTTTATTCGCTCTGGGTTGTAATCCATGGTTGCTGGGAATTGCTCACCATCCCGAGCAATAACTCGGTAGGTAATGTCGTCCTCTTCCGCCTGAGCAATAGCCTCTTCTTCGGTCAATCCCTCGTACGAGGGGTCGCGCTCATATTCCGGCTCCTCGATATCGGTCATATCATCCTGCTCGGGCGGCAGCTCGATAAATTCGCCGTTGTTGCCAGCAGGGAGGTTTTCAGCATCACCAGGGTCTTCGTCTCCTTCAGCCACTAACCACAAAAAG
>SLOC01000044.1 GCA_007132685.1 Candidatus Saccharimonadota bacterium
AGCGTTTTTGTTTGACTTCTATAGTAGCGCAAAACGACGGCTTAATAAAGCTTTTGCTGTAAATCATGCAACGGAAGCTTACGCTTTTATTATAGGCAAAAGTTCGGTATAAGTAATAGACACGATGAACAGACTATCTCACCTTGAAGAGTTTGAACAAATTTTGCGTCACTATCATGTATCACCTGGTAGTAGAACCGTACTAGAAGGGCTAAAGTTGGTGTTACTTGCCGCGCCCACATCTAGCGGTCGAAACACCATCATCAATGAATTACTGCAAACCGGCGAATATCATTTTGTTGTATCAGATACTACAAGAAAGCCAAGAGTTAACAACAATGTGTCCGAACAAGACGGAGTAGAGTATTGGTTTCGCAGCGAAGAAGAAGTGCTGGAGGATCTTAAGCAAGGGCGTTTTTTAGAGGCAGCGATAATACATGAACAGCAAGTCTCTGGTATAAGCATTCGTGAGCTAGAAAAGGCAAAGTCTACTAACAAGGTGGCTATTACTGACATCGAGATAGCGGGTATCGACAGCGTTCTGGCTGTTAAGCCAGACACTAAAGCGATATTTGTGTTGCCGCCAAACTTTGCTCAATGGCACGAGCGCCTCAAACAACGAGGCGATATGACAAAGCCAGAGCTCGTAAGGCGCATGCATAGTGCTGCGAGCGAGCTACGTCATGCTATAGAGGAAGATCACTACTCGCTGATTATCAATGATGACCTAAAGGAGGCGGTTGAGCACGTCCACCAGATTGTTTTTGGTAAACAGCAAGACCTCTCGTATCAAAAATCCGCCCACACGATACTCGAGCAGTTATTGGTAGATACTGAACGTTTTTTAAGTGAGCACTCATAGGCCAATAACTATTTTGGACTCTTGACCACGTCAAGAGCCCTCATAACAGCACCCGTTAGCGCACTGTTGCTAGCACTCTTGACTTGTGAGTGCTAGGTTACTACAATACGCTACAAGTATGACTGAGCGACAGGAGAAAATACTAGCTGCAATCATTGAACAATACGCGGAAGTAGCGAGCCCAGTTGGTTCGAGCCTGCTTGCTAAAGTATTCGGCGTATCTTCAGCAACAATCCGCTCCGAAATGGCAGAGCTAGAAAAACAAGGACTTATCAAGCAACCTCATACGAGCGCTGGTCGGGTTCCAACCGACAAAGGGTATCGGCATTACGTAAATCAGGTTACTGATGATACGACAAGTCAATCCAATTCCGGCAGAGCAGCCCGTGCGCTAACTGCTCGTGTGTCTTCTGGGGGCGAGGCCGAAATGACCATTCGTAACGCGGTAGATACTCTGGTTGAGTTAACTCACAATATGGGCATGGCAACGATTGATAATCGATTGTATATGAGCGGTTTATCAAATTTGTTTGGTCAACCAGAATTTATTAGCAATAGCCAAGTGCAACAAGTCGCTCAACTTCTTGACAATCTTGAGCCATGGCTGCAAGAAGCCGCACCAAACAAACCGCTCAATGTATATATCGGTCGCGAGAATCCTATCGGGCGAAGTGCCGGCTGTGCGCTGATAATCAGCAAGTTTCGAAGTCCTTACAGTGACAGAAGCTACATAGGAGTGATTGGTCCTACCAGACAGAGTTATCGTGATGTTATGAACCTAGTGCGTCATGCTGGTGAGTCATTAGAGGAGGTATTACGGTGACAAAGCGCAAAGCATCGAATAAGGATGAGCCAAGGCGCTCAAAACAATCAAAGTCGAAAAAGCCCACCGTTGCTGATCTTGAGAAGAAGATTTATGAGCTAACTACGCTTCTACAACACGAGCGAGCTGATTCGGAGAACTTGCGTCGCAGACATGAAGGTCAAATCGCTGATTTGAAGGGATATGTAAAGGCTGACATTATCAAGGAATTGCTTCCAGTAATTGATAATTTGGACCGCGCACTTGCACATGCGCCAAAAGAACTCAAAGACAGCGATTATGTAAAGGGAGTTGAGGGTATAGCCCGCCAGTTTAGCAGCGTGTTTGAGAAGCTTGGCGTCGAGAAGATTAAAACCACTGGTGAAATCTTTGACCCCGACGTACATGAAGCGGTGAGCATGGATGAGAGCGGTAAAGGAAAACAAGAGGTGGTGGCCGAAGAGCTGCAACCCGGTTATAAAGTAGACGGGAGAGTAATCCGTCACGCGATGGTTCGCGTAAAACTCGGATAAAATTAAGGCAATGCTAGCACTCTTGACATGAGACTGCTAGTTTTCTATGCTAGAGGATGTATTAGCACTCTAAATATTCATTTGCTAACAAGGAAAGGGAGAAGCAAGCATGGGAAAAATTATCGGTATTGACCTTGGAACAACCAACTCAGCCATGGCTGCAATGCAGGCTGGCAAACCAGAAATTATCACGAACTCAGAAGGGAGTCGTACGACTCCAAGTGTAGTCGCTATCAATAAAAACGGCGAACGGTTGGTCGGGCAGGTTGCTCGTAGACAGCAAGTAACTAACCCAAAAAACACTATTTATGAGGTTAAGCGTTTGATTGGTCGCCGCTGGGAAGACAAGGAAGTACAACGCGACATTAAACTCATGGGCTACGAGATGGTCAAGAGTGGTGAATCGGTCAAGGTGAAAATGGGCGACAAAGAGCACAGCCCTGAAGAAATTAGTGCGATGGTGCTCAGTAAACTAAAGTCTGATGCTGAAAGTTTCCTAGGCGATAGTGTTACAGAAGCAGTCATTACAGTGCCTGCGTATTTTGATGATTCTCAACGGCAAGCAACCAAAGACGCTGGCAAGATAGCAGGACTGGAAGTAAAGCGAATTATCAATGAGCCAACTGCTGCAGCGCTTGCGTATGGCCTAGACAAAGATGCTGGCAAAGACGAAAAAATTGCCGTATACGATCTCGGTGGTGGCACGTTTGATATTTCTATCTTGGAGCTTGGTGACGGCGTGTTCGAGGTAAAAGCTACCAATGGTGACACACACTTAGGTGGAGCTGATTTTGACCGAGCAATCGTCAACCACTTTGTTGACGAATTCAAGAAAGAGCACGGTCTTGATATTTCTGACGACAAAGCTGCTATGCAGCGATTACGTGACGAGGCGGAAAAAGCTAAGATTGAGCTTTCGACTGCTAACGAAGTGGACGTGAATCTACCTTTCCTGACAGCCGATGCTGATGGACCAAAACACTTTGAATATAAGCTCACACGAGCAAAACTTGAGAATCTCGTAGCCGAGCTTATCGAGAAAACTGCCGAGCCATGCAAAAAAGCACTCAATGATGCTGGGCTCAAAGCAAGCGACATCGATGCTGTTGTGTTGGTTGGTGGCATGACTCGTATGCCGGCTGTGCAAAAACAGGTGAAGGAAATCTTCGGCAAGGAGCCGATGAAAGGCGTAAACCCGGATGAGGTGGTAGCTATAGGTGCTGCAATTCAGGGTGGCGTATTGCAAGGTGACGTTAAAGACGTGCTACTTCTAGATGTAACGCCACTTTCACTTGGCATCGAAACTCTTGGCGGTGTCGCTACGAAATTAATAGAGCGTAATACTACTATCCCGACCAGTAAAAGCGAAGTGTTTTCGACCGCTGCTGATAATCAGCCACAGGTTGAAGTGCATGTCGTGCAGGGTGAGCGTGAGATGGTGGCCGACAACAAGTCGCTCGGCCGATTCATCCTAGATGG
>SLOC01000025.1 GCA_007132685.1 Candidatus Saccharimonadota bacterium
ACATCATCATAGACGCCTGCAAGGCTTGGTGCAGGCTAATTTGAGCGCCGACTTCTACCGGTACAACTACTCCGCCCATGCTGATGTATTTGTTATATAACTCAACGTCTTCTTCAGTAAGCGTAATCATTGGGCCCTGCTCGCCAGGCTCTAGCGGATGTTTGTCTAGTACTGCGAGTGCCGTGATGACTTTGGTAAGGCTCGCTATCGGTACGGATTGGGCAGTGTCTTCAGACACGGCAAATAGCTGAGCTTTTGGTACAGCGTAAGCTGAGCTGCCATAGCCTGGCCACGGCATATTTTCCGTAATCATTGAAGAAGCTTCTAATCCGCCTGCAGAAGCATCCTGCTGGTTGACTACTGAGTTTTGTTCGATAATGTTCTCGTTCGTAGAACCAAACAGCTCGGGATATACGCCAAATACAAGAATACTCAGCGAAAACACAACAAACAGCACTTGACGCAGACGCTGTGTCTTCTGCACGCCATGCGTCTTAGAGTAATAAGTAGGTTTGCCCATGCGCTACACAGTATAACGTATTGGATCGAGCCTGTGGTCTTGATTTGGGTGTTTATTTTTATACGGGGGGAGGACTTCCGTCAGAGGCGGATAGACTTCTCGTCCTCCCTCCGTACCAGAATAGGCAGATTTTATTTCTGGGGAGGACAATTCGAGCCAAGCGCTAAAGCGCTTGGTCTCATCTCCGTTCAAGCTTTCTCGGAGCGAGCTCCTGCGAGAGCTTTCACTCTGCCGAACGCTCCGACCTTGCAACACTTCGTGTTGCGGTCGGAGGTTCGAGGGCTCCAGATACCAAAACAAAAGCCCGTCTTTCGACGGGCGCTTGTTTTGGTAGCGGGGGGAGGACAGGTCGCTTTGCTCTTACGCACTCGGCTTACTCGATGCAAGCATCTGCGTGAGTTCTCGTTGGCGCCCGAACCTTCATTCGTTTTACTCATTTTATCGGTTCTCGTCCTCCCTCCGTACCAGAATAGACAGATTTTATTTCTGGGTAGGAAAAATTGAAACGTGAACCGAAACGTATAAGTGATACGTAGAGGGAGCATTGGAAATTTTGACACCGCCAGAAATAAAAAAGCCAGCGGAGTGATGAGCTTCACTCATCAGCAGGCTGGCTGATCTGTCATTCTGGTAGCGGGGGGAGGACTCGAACCTCCGACCTTCTGGTTATGAGCCAGACGAGCTGCCGCTGCTCTACCCCGCGATATTACCAGTTGCGTAGCTTACCAGCTTGGGTTACTCTTGTCAATCATCAGACCGAAAGCCACGGAAGAGAAAGTCAGCCCAAGCCTCCAGGTTTTCCTGATAAAACGGCTTCTCGGCCTGCTCTCTTGATACTTGGGCAGCACGCTCTAGTGGCGGTACGCTATTTTCGAGTGCGACTCGCTCTGGGACTAGGAGCACGGTCTCGCCAGGCGCTGCCAACCCGAATTGTCGCCTAGCCTGCAGCTCCAAATACTGGTCGGTATTGTAGTATTCATTCCTTAGCTCCAAGTTGCGGTTTTCGAGCTTTTGAATCGCAATCTCCTGGTCAAGCTGAGCAATCTGTTGCTGCAGTGTAAAGTTTTGCTGCAGCACATTTACGCCACTCCACGTAACCAATATTGCAATCGCACCAAAAGCAATCAGCCCAATTACTCGGACATCTTTTAGTAGTTCGAAGAGCTGCTTGAGTTGGTGTTGAGTAGGCATAAATCGCATAGTGCTTCTTAAGTATAGCGTGCTATTCACACTGCCCAAACACCTCTAAGCTGTGCTATGCTACAGAGAAGATGAAACTGGTGGGCGTAACAATTACGGCAAATAGTCTAGAGGCAAATGTGACCGCCACGACACGCGATGTCATCATTGTTGGAATCGCCTTGTTGCTGCTTGCCTCGATTTACGTATGGCTCCATCGGCACGCATTGCGAGCCCAGTATGCGTACGTCATGGCTGCACTCGGCTTCGTCGTAATCGTCGCCGCAGGTATCGGCGTAGCAAGTTTGCAACTCCAATCAGACTCACTCGGGCAACAACACCGAGCTGCCGATATTGAGTTTTGGGTATGCGGCACGGAGATACAGCCGCTTGCCCAATCAGCTTGGTTTAGCGACACACTTGGCGATAAAAACTTCTACTACAGCCACGAGAATAAACAGGTATCGCGGTCTGGGTACGTAATCGACGAACAGGCAGATGCTTCGCTCGGAGCATTCTTCACGGCTGCTGGCGGCAGCATACAAGCAGATAATATGGCAATTCCTATGAATAGCTCCGACTCAGACTGGCTGATGCCACCAGAGCACCAAGATGGTGATCCGCAGGGCAACATGACCACTGAGTTTGTAGAACGTTATATCCGCTCGACCCAGCCAAAACTGCTCGAACTATCAGATGGTATGCGTTGCCCGGATGGCTCAACCGGCAAACTGCAGCTATTTGTTTATGATATCGATTATGCCAACAACACATACACCCAGACCAAGATTGACCAACCTGACGATTTCGTCATCGATTACACGTCAATCCAGCAACCATATCAATGCTTGATAATCGAGTTTTCCGAGTCACGCGAACGAACCAACAAACTATGTGAACCCATCGGCATACGCGACCAATTGCGTTGCAGTGAGTTCGGGGTCGAAAACTTCAGCAAAGACACGTGTTATTTACGTGAAGTCACAAACAAGGAGGATGCATGAACCTCTTGCCTGAACATTTAGTCCAGCCGCTTGCTTGGTCGGTCGCCCTGCTAATAATACTGCTGCTTATTGCTGGCAGTCGCTCACACAAGAAACAAAAGTTCGCCTGGTTGCTCGGCGGCTTACTCGTAAGCTACGCGGCAGCTATCCCACTTCAGTGGCACTTTTCACTACTCAATTACCTCACTGTTTATATCGGCTTGTTAGCTGCGCTTGGCTTGGTGATTTTTGGAGTGTTTATGATATTTCGCTTTTTTCTCAAGTACGAAGTCACGCTTCATCCGAACATTGCTCGTGATATCACCAAGATAGAGAAACGTATCAAAATACCCGTACCATCGTGGCTTTACGGAGTCGTCGGTATCGTAGTTGGCGTCATTGAGCCCTTGCGTCTTCAGTCAACGCAGCACATCGAGTGGTTCTTCTTGCTCACGCAACCGAGCTTCTCAAGCATATTGAGTTTGCTTGGTTATATGTTCTTTGCGGTATTGCCAGTTGTCGTCATCGGGATACTTGGGTATTTTCTGGTACGAATTCAGCAAAAGCATCCATCCAAGTTCTTACTGTTTGGCGGGGTGAGTAGTGTAATTATCGGCTGGCTACTGTTTGCGGTTGCTGGACAGCTTTTGTATTTTTAGAGTTGGCAAAATAGATGCTTTCCTATATCGTAAGTAACACTTTATGACGAACATCAAAACCATTGAAGCAACTCTGCTTTTTCTGCTGCGCGACAACCAAATCCTCTTAGCGATGAAAAAACGCGGCTTCGGCGCCGGCTTATACAACGGTGTCGGAGGCAAAATTGACGTAGGCGAAACGATTGAACAAGCTGCAATTCGAGAATGCCAAGAAGAAATCGGCGTTACGCCAAAAAACCTACA
>SLOC01000009.1 GCA_007132685.1 Candidatus Saccharimonadota bacterium
AAATATCGCAGATATGGCAAAGGCAGAAACTTTTGGCATATGGCCTCCATCATACCGATATGTGTACCCCATGCAACCATAACCATAACAGAGAGCCATGTTATTATGGGTATACGACGCATCAAAAGATGCAAAAACATTAAAGTAGGAGGGACCAAATGCTAAAACGAATAATCGAAGAAACGTCTGGCGCAGTTGTTGCTGCAGTCAAGGGTGTAGATGATATTTTGAGCGCGATAACTGGCACCGTCAAAAACCAAGTTGTAAATGTACTGAAAGGTGCTGGTGAAGTCGGTAGTAGCACTGTCGAATCAGTTGCATCAGTTGCAAGTGGCGCAGTAAAAGGTGCTGGTGAAGTCGGCGCTTCAGTAACCGAAACGGCTGCCAATACAGTAAGTGGCGCAGTTAAAGGCGTCGTAGAAGTTGGTGGCAACGTTATCGACGGTGTTCGTGGTAGCGTACACGGTGTCGTGCAAGCAGCAGCAGAAACTGGTGGTGACGTTGGCGGTGCAGCAGTAGCTGCAGTCAGAGGAGGAATTAAAGCAGCTGGTGATGCTGGGGCTGATACAGCCGAAGCAACAAAGGCAGCTGTTAATGGTGCGCTAGATGCCGCAACCACTGTTGGCGGATCAGCAGTAGAGACCGTACGAAACGCACTTCTATCGACGGCTGAACTACCCAGAGACCTTGTCGAATCAGCCATCAAGGGTTCAGATAAAGACAAGTAGTAACGCTCTATCCTGGGGCTCTATTAGGGGCTCTATTATAAAAATAAGCCGTCCTGTATAGGCGGCTTATTTTTTACCTCATAAAAAGAATGAGTGAGGTATACTCTATCTATGGCACAAAAATATTGCACTAACTGTGGGAAAATGATTGCTGCCCACGCGAACTATTGTCCAAAGTGTGGCAGTGCACAAAACTGGTTCGAAGCGAAAGCCCAGCAAGCGATTGATCACCATCCTCAGGCGCAACAAGATCAACCGGGGCAAACACCCCAGCCATCTGCAAATTCCGAGCCTGACTCTCCCTCTCAAGCCGAAGCAAAGACTCATAAACCAAAGCAGAGCAAAACGATTGAGCGGCAACGACTCTGCCAGCGCGCCGTCTGGTCATTTTATCTAAGCTATATCGGCAAGACGAGCTTATTGTTTTTTCTCTTCATTATCGGCACGGTGTTTGAACCGCTGCTGTTTGGTCCATTACTTGGCGCATACGTCATCATCCTCTACGTATCAGCGGTAATTGTTCATCAAAACTACTATTACGAAGTAAATACCTCGGCATTTCGCAAGGAGCATGGCGTCATTCATAAGACAGATGTAACTATCCCATTTAATCGGATTCAAAACGTAAACATTACCCGTAGCCTCAGCGATCGTATTTTAGGGCTCGCGAGGGTTGATATCGAAAGTGCGGGAAGTTCTTCAATCACAAAACGAAATGTCGCTGGAGGCAGCAAAACTAAATCCGAGGGGCACCTGCCGGGTATCACTCTTCCTCAGGCAAAAGAAGTGCACGATTTACTGATTGAAAAATTTGGTAGATTCCAAGGCCAGCCTGGCTCTGGCGGCAACCCATAAAAAGCGGGACTACCTATTGCTTGTTGAGTCTTCGTTTTGAGTAGTAAGGAAATAGTTGCTGACTATACCGACAATTGTACCGATAAGCGCGAGACCAAACAGCATCAGCACCATGGCTACCATCCTGCCCTCAATGGTCACTGGATATATATCACCATACCCAACGCTTGTAGCCGTAACGACTGCCCACCAAAGCGCGTCCAAGAAATTCTGTATGTCAGGATTAGCAACCTGCTCGAACTGATAAAACCCAGCAGCACCTGTAAAAATTATTATTGTCGCAAAGAGTGCTACAAAGATATAGCGAGAACTGTGACGTGATACGTCTTCACTGTGCTCACTGATTGCCTTTATTCGTGCATATAGTCGAACAACCCGAACAAGTCGAAGAAGCTGAATTGAACGTAACGCCTGAAAAACTGACTCAGTCACGGGGATACTAGCAAGCAACAGGTACCAGTTTTTCTTAAAGTACCTCATTTTATGTTTAGCTACAGCTAGCTCGTAACCAAAATCTGCTAGAAATATCATCGCTACAATGAAGTCAATGGTATAAATGAGCCGGGTCTGTTCAGCCGCTAGTTCCAAACTAAGCTCTAAAATCAGAAGGCCTGCAGACAGCAACGCAAGCAAAGCAATGACTACATCACGTAGGACAGACTCTCGATGGGGCAGCAACTGGTTTACGAGCGATCTCATTATGCTTTAGTGTAGCAACACCGCTCTTAAAAATCGACTGTTTTACTAGTTAGGGAAGCGCCTGTTAGTGTTTAAACTTGAGTGACAGTACTGCCCATTGGTTGCGGCCCTTACAGAAAAAACCCCCACATCATCGACAACAGTACTTTGCCTGTTTGGGAAAAAATTTTGCATCTCATCCATAACTCGCTGCTCGTCAGCTAAAAAATCTGATCTATGCTCTCTTACAAAATACACAAAGTCAGCAACCATGGCTTGAGCAGCAGCAACGTCTTCTGTCTGAAATACTCGTAATAAGTCGGGTATCATTTGCTCGAGTTGCCTAGTGTCACGCTCTACGCGAGCATCATAAGTTTCAGGTTCTTCATCGAGACCAGCCTGCGCAACCTCTGTCGGCGCTGAGTCTTGCTCAGTATCAGCACTGAGATAAGAGCTGTGTGCTGCTTCTGGTGAGTCTACTATTATTTTATTCATCAATTGTTGCCTCCTAAATTAAAAATCCTCCGAGTTTCTGGTTGAAACTTCGGAGGAGGTGTTTTTATTGCTTATACTTTATATTATGAAGCTTCAACCATAGCGAATCGTTCAATCACTAGAATGTGACGAATAATACCGATAATCCCTATAACTTGTGCTTGCATGCCTGTAGTTATACGCAAGATGTGAAAGTGCGTCAAGTGCTTCAAGAAGTTACGATGGCATACTGCTCAGGCATTGTCGGCGGACAGAATCCTACGCATTGTGCCTTCATATTCTGGGAAATATTTCCCGATAATAAGCAAATCAAAGCTTGGTAAAATACTCTCTTTTGGCTCACGCTCAAGCAAGAAATAAAACGACTGCTCAAGTAGTGTCTCCGGGCTAGCCATACCATTTGTCAGCTGATGATGACCCTGTTCTGAAAGCGTCACCGTATGTTTGGACTGAGACCCGTCAGGAGAAATGACAGCCACTTCAAACTTTCCCTCCGGCAACTCTTCGAGCTGAGCTACGCGAACTTCGTGATCACTTGTATTCATTATCCATCTCCCGCTTGATAGTTTGCTCCCTGTCAGGGCCCACCGAAGCTATTGAAACCGGCGTATCTAGCTTGTCTTCTATAAAGGCGACGTAGTCATGAAATTGTTTTGGCAAATCAGACCAATGGGAAAGTCCGCTGACATCTTCTGACCATCCGTCTAGCTCATCATAGCGAGGGGTAACTGTCTCGTCTGCAAAATCAAACGGAACCCCTGCTATCGCTTCACCGTCAGCATCGAGATAGTTCGTTGCGACTGATAGTCGTTCGAATCCGGACAGGACATCGCCTTTCATCATAAATAACTCGTCTACACCGTTTATCATGCAGGCATATTTCAATGCTACAAGATCCAACCAGCCACAACGACGCTCACGACCGGTAGTCGCACCAAATTCCTTGCCGTTCTTTTGAATTTTTTCTCCCGTTTTGTCGAATAACTCTGTCGGAAAAGGGCCACTACCTACACGAGTGCAATACGCCTTGAAGACACCGAATACTTTGCCGATTTGATTGGGGGCAACCCCGAGACCGGTACATACTCCACCGCTGATAGTATGTGATGAAGTAACGAATGGGTACGACCCGTAGCTGATGTCCAGTAGCGTACCCTGCGCACCTTCGGCGAGAACACGTTTGCCTGCTTGTAATTGTTGATGGATGAAATAACTATCGTCCACGAGCTTGATCGAGCGCAAAACCTCGATTGCACTTAGCCATTCTTTCATTTCCTTTTCGAATGAAACGTCATAGTCAAGCCACTTCAGGAGCTCGTGGTGCTCCGTAGTCAACTTGTCGAGTTTTTTATCAAAATCAGAGCTATGAATATCACCTACTCGCAATCCACGCCGTGCTACTTTGTCAGTATAGGTCGGCCCGATGCCCCGCAAAGTGCTACCGATGGCCTGCTTACCTTTTTTCTTCTCATAAGCGGCATCCAGTAGGCGATGAGTTGGCAGAATAAGGTGTGTTTTTTGGGCAATAATAAGTCTCTGCACTACATCACTGGCACTAGAAGATACTTCATTGATTTCGTCTCGCAAAAGAACTGGGTCAAGCACCATCCCATTACCAATCAAGTTCATCGTGTTCTCTTGGAAAATACCTGACGGCAGACAGTGCAAGACATGTTTTTTGCCATTTAATACAAGGGTGTGTCCGGCGTTTGGACCTCCCTGGAATCGGGCTACAACATCGTAGTCAGGCGCCAGGACATCAACTACTTTGCCCTTGCCTTCATCGCCCCACTGAAGCCCTAATAGTACGTCTACTTTGCTCACCGCCTAAAGTATACCAGTTTCGACTTAAAGTTCGTATTTCTCTGCGTGTTCGTTGAGATTTCGCATGAAGTCCTTGGCCTGTTTGCGTGTCAATGCAACACGTGCAACCACATGTTGCTGGTCTGGCTGTGGCAAGGCTTGTGCAAAAGTCAGTGTTACGACATGTTCGTTCGAGCCAATAAGATAAGAATCAGCATACAGAACAGGGGTCTTGCTGGGGTCCATATTAAAATTTACGTTTCGCTTCTTGTTTGATTCATCTGCCATATAGCTACCTCCCTAGCTTTTGTATACCTCTTTATCCTAACAGGTTCGTTATACTGATGCTATGACAAAAGACAGTCACATCGATAAAGAGCTATTGGGAGGTGACGACACTCGTAATGTAGTTGATGGCTATAAATACTGGAAAGTTAGCGCAATCAAAGCGGACCTAGCTAAACGGACCTTCCCTGTGCAGATCGCTATAGAGAACTTCCAGCATGATTATAATATCGGTTCTATTGTTCGCAGCGCCAATGCTTGTAATGTGTCAGCTGTACATATTATCGGTAAAAAACACTGGAATCGTCGAGGCGCGATGGCGACCGAAAAATATCTTCATCTACAGCAACATCCTACAAGAGAAGCTTTCTTAGATTGGTACGATCAAAAGGCTTCTAGTTATACACTAATCGGCGTGGATAATGTAGATAACAGTGTAAATCTTTCAGACGCCCAGCTGCCCGAGAAGTCGCTGTTTGTTTTTGGTCAAGAAGGACCTGGTTTATCTGTAGAGATGCAGAGAGCCTGCGCGTACCTGATTGCAATAGAGCAGTTTGGCTCTACGAGATCCGTTAATGTTGGCGTAGCTGGTGGCATCGTGATGTACGAATGGCTTCGCCGAAACGTACTTACAAATTCATAGCCTTACGAGTACCGCTTAATCTATTTGCTATTCGCCAACGTTGTCGGTATTGAAGTCAACTGTGGGTACATAGGCACCCCATGCTGCTTCCTCGGTCTCGCTAAGCTGCTGAGCTTCCTCTACCCAATCCGCGACATCAGCCTCGTTGATTTCTACTTCTTGGTGAACATCGAGAAGCGGAGAGTCAGCTGCTTGTGTTAGATTGGTTTCAACGAAGATAATTTGTGCAGCCGACAACGAGACATCAAACTTGAGCCCATACGTTTGTGTTGCCTTACGAGCCATCAACGTATAGGAATCACCTGGCTGAGCCACATACTGATAACTGACAAACTCCTCGTTAGCAGCCTCTCCATTTTCTGATTCGTTCACTGGGGACTCTGCTTCCTCTTCCTCCGTTACTTCTTCCTCGTCCTGTACGACGCCCTCTAGTGGTCCTTGAGCATGAAGTGATGGTGCTGATGGTGCAAAAAAGACAGCAAACAGCGCTGCTGCCATGACAAAAAGCCCCGCATTAAGCGTAATTAATAATTTCATATATCTCCCCCTGCCCACCACTTTTATTTTTGCTTGTGTTTTTAGTATAACAAACTGGTCATCTGCAACAAGTAGCACATCGTAATGCTATTGCTTTTGAACAGAAGAGTATTGTGAGAAAATTTAGCTTAATGAAGCGTGGCAAATCTATAGATTATCGATATAATACTCCGGAAAAATTGTATCCGATGTGGCGTCGTCGAATTGCATTTGGTGCAATCGGTGCATTGGCGCTGCCAGCGTCATTTACTGCGCAAAATTTTGAAACTATCTCTGGTTTCGCGCCATTTGTCGGCGACAACGGGACCATCCCAAATATCATTGATTGCCCGGAAATCGGCGATGACAGTCTTTCTGTGCCCGTTACAGGAGTTGATGATGTTCGTTCTACGGTCACGAACTTTGACTCCGCAGGTATCCGACCGTTCGAAACGCTCGAAATAATCACCTCTTTCTTTGATTATCCGCAAGAAAGTTTCGTTTCTAATAAATCACGTTTGAAATTCGTGTTTTACAGCGACGTCGAGAGTGCGTCATGGACGATAGATCACGAAGCATTCGATGAACTTTTTCATTTCGCGCTCAATAGTTCACATGAGTTCTCTCATCCTGCTGTTGAAAAAAGCATGCAATGCCTGCGACAGAGAATCATTAAAGACAAAGAATTTGCTGGAGAAGAGTACTCTATCTATATTCCAAACAATCCCAGAACCTGCCTCGGCAATGGCAGAATTATTGATTTGACTAATCAGCCTGACGCAGAATGTCACCAGCGCGGATTCGCACCACCTAAGATTGATGTTTCAGTCTTTGGCTTATGGAGTTTTGAAGGAAGGATAATGATACTCACTGGCGGAAGAAATGATAAGAATACTCAATCGAGCATGCAGCGGCTAGCCTTTCACGAGAGCATTCATGCGCTGACTGCTCTACCGGGAGAAGTTGACTTTCAGTATAATCCTAATGAGAGATGGGTTAAGTACATAGAGCGAACGCTCCGTCGTGAGGAGTCTGAAGAATACAACAAAATTAAGCCTTTTGTTTCATTTGAGGATAAAGTCGTTTCACCTCTTGCAGTTGAAGAAAAATAAACTTTCGACATTTATAAAAGAGGAATGACTGTTGACCAATAATACCAAAACTGAACGACAATCATGTAGATTACTGCGATAAACCACAGCGCCACGATAGTAAATCCATGTTTACCGATAAATCCAACAGCTTTGCCAAGATATGCGTTAGAGAAAGTTATCAGTTTGTTCTTGGTAACGTAGCCGGCTGTAATAAACAGTAACGGCAGTACAGCAACCCAGATTACCATACACCACGGGCAGAGTGTATTGAGTACGAACAAGCTCTGGTATACCAAGTATTGCACTGATAAAAAGCCGACCAGGCTGCCGGCAAGAAGCAGCTGCCAAAACCACTCCGCGAACTTAGCTCCAGCTAACAGCACCACGCCTATCGTAATAAGAGCACTAAAAACAGCTATCCCCAAAAAAGAATGCGGTATACCAAACAAACTTGCCTGGGCGCTTTCCATGACCGAACCGCAACTCAAGATTGGGTTGATATCACAGAGGGCTACTCTGTCCGGGTCAGCAAGGCCAGCGAGACGCTCTAGCGCTAAGGAAAAAGAAGCGATTAAACCTACTAATCCGCTTCCGACTAAAAATAACCCGTAGCCGTTTTTGCTTTGCAAACGGTTGACTGGTTGCGCTTTCTTCTTTGAGGTGGTTGACTTAGCTTTTTTCATACAAACTTTAGTGTAACATTACTTTTTCGCATAGTTCGAAAAAACAATGGCGGTTGGCGTAAGCCGAAACACCATATAGTAGCCATCCTTGAGAGATGTAACGGGTGGAGCTTTGCGCCCTTCTTTGTAGTTCTTCTCCTGTACGACGAACTTAAAGACACGCTCTTGCACATCAGGATTCGTTTCCACTTTAGTGCGGACATCGATTTGAACTGTCTTAAGCGACCCAGTCTCGTGTATCGTCATAGCAGCCCTGTTGTTCTCCATAAGATTTCGAGCTTTTTTGCTGGCTGACTTCGTCAAAATATATATCTTGCCATCGTTCTCCAGATAGTAATGCACCACTGTACCGTGTGGCTGACCATTTGCATCAGTTGATGCTAAAAAGCCAACGTCATGTTCAGCGATATAGTCATATGCCTCCTGGTTGGGAATATCCTGTAGATATGCTTGATCGTCAAATTCATACATAAATCGACCGCTTCGTTGATCATACTGACCTGTGTTCAAGCGTCTTGACTCTATGTATTTGGCAAACTTACTGGCAGCTTCATGATTAACGTACTTTAGTGCATACTCACCGCCCCTTGTCTGCAAGGTAACCGACGAGAACAGCCAAACTGAATTAGACAATACGCCAGAGACAATGTCATAGGTCAAAATATCTTTTGTCGTAAAGAATGGTTTTTTATCAAGAAAAATAACCCTTTTTTCAGTTGCTACTAATATACACCAGCCACTGTTACCCACACCATAAATTGCACCACCAATATGTTCGTCTTCATATATGATATGCGGCAAATAGCGTCCTTCGGCTCGAATAACGCTCAACCAGCTGAGACCTGCCTGTAGTAGCTCTCGCTTAATTCGATCTCGATGTTTTGACTGGCTCATGCGTCACCTCTTGTAGTCTATACCTATAGTATAAAGATTTATCGACCTATCCGCCAGTTTCATTTACAGTTCGATAATATACCCGCGAATTAACTACAAGAATAGCCCTGTCAATACCTGATATACACGACGTTAAAGCTAATTAACTATACTCCCTTCGGCTTTTCTTAGTGCGTAATTTATTACCCAATACATGTACTCATATCTGTTACTGTCTGTCATTTTGCTTTACAACGGACACGACTGATTAATCTTTAACTGTGTTGCACCATAAGCATTGTAAAAAACATAAGAATATGTTCATGTTATATTTTGATGAATGCATTCTGACAGTTTACAGGCGAAACAACGTCGTCGAAGGTTCTTCGTCATACTCTCGATTTGCCTATTCATCTTCGGGGCTACAATATATCAGCACCTAGAACGACATAGCTATAACCAGGCCGTCAATGATACTGAAGTCCTAGGTGACAAAATTTCATATGGTGACTATACGCTTGCAATTGAAGCGCTTGGCGGACTCGCTGTTAAAGAGCGTGTGAGTAGGGATGGCTACGCACGCAGTAATTTTAGCTCTGGTTGGGGTATGATAGATGGCTGTGATATGCGTAACCGCATTTTGCAACGAGATCTTGCTGACGTGGTAATGGATGACGATGACTGCACCGTGCTTGCTGGCGTACTCGAAAAAGATATGTTCAGCGGTAAACGAATCGAGTTCGAACGCGGACCAGACACCAGCGGCGACATACATATTGAACATATCGTTGCTGTGTCAGATGCATGGCAAAAAGGTGCTCAAGAATTGTCCTATGATGAACGATACGCGTTTTTTAATGACCCGCTCAACCTTATAGCAATAGATGGTCCGACTAACATGGAAAAAGGCGACAAAGACGCATCAGACTGGATGCCACGTCCAGCATATCGCTGTCGTTACGTTGCACGACAAATCGCCATCAAGAAACGCTATGATTTATGGCTTGATTATTCGGAGCACAGAGCAATGAAGCAAAAGCTGCAGACTTGTCCGATGCAAGTGCTTCCCATTCAAGAGGAGAGTAAGCAATGACAGTTACGACTTCTTGGTATTGGTGCAAGTTTAAACGATTCCATGTGTCGTGGCTGTTTGCGTGGACTGCCATTGGTGTGCTCATCGGCACGGTGGCAGCGTTATTTGTGCCAGTGCACATATTTTCCCAGCTACCATGGTTATTTGGTGCCCTGTCGCTCGGATTTATCGCCTGCTTTCGTCGAAGTATTGTTTCGATATTGCTAATAACGTTGTGTGGGGTAGGCGTTGGCATCTATGTGGGTTCAACTACTCTGGTAGAACTTGGTCATTTACGGGCTTTGCATGGCACCGCCCAAACTATCTCCGGAACTGTGCGCGATGACACGACGCGGGGACCATCTGGTGACCAGCGATTGCGACTAGACAACCTGACCATTGACGAGCAGCCTGTCTCCGGTAACCTTTGGGTGAGTGCATATACTTCGCTGGAGATTAAACGAAGTGACCGGGTCACAGTAAATGGGCACATAGATGAGGGGTTCGGCACGGTGCAGGCCAGCATGTTCCGCGCCTCGGTCGAAGAGGTGGTTCGACCAGAACCAGGCGATATAGCTCGCGTCGCTCGTGATAACTTCTCGAGTGAAGTAGCGAAGCACATGTCGTCACCACAGTCTAACCTTGGGGTCAGTTTCCTGGTTGGTCAACGAAGCAGCTTGCCAAGCGATATACAGGACATGTTCCGCGACCTGGGGCTTGTGCACTTAGTTGTTGCTAGTGGCTTTCACCTGTCCATAGTAGTACGTTTTAGTCGACGTAGCTTTTCGCCCTGGTCAAAATACCTAGCACTTATCAGCAGCCTTTTGCTCATCTTTAGCTTTTTATTGCTTACAGGTTTTAGCACTTCTATGGTACGCGCCTCGCTTGTTACAAGTCTGAGTTTGCTCGCTTGGTATGTAGGGCGGTCAATCCATCCGCTGGTACTACTACCAGTCGTTGCTGCGACTACGGTAATTATCAATCCCGTGTATATTTGGTCAGACCTAGCATGGCATTTGTCGTTCGCCGCATTTACTGGTGTTATCGTGCTAGCCCCGCTTTTGCAAAAATATTTCTGGCGACCCGACAAAGACCCCGGTTTTTTCCGCTATCTAGTCGTTGCTACATTTTCCGCGCAGCTACTAACCTTTCCGATTATCGCACTCACCTTTGAGCAATACTCGCTTTTAGCTATCGCTGCGAATGTCTTGGTATTGCCACTTGTGCCACTGGTCATGCTGGGCACGTTCACCACAGGTGTTTCCGCCTTTTTCATGCCGTTTCTAGCACACGCATTCGGCTGGATCACCGAAATGGGGTTACGTTATATTACCGCAGTGGTTGATTTTTTGGCTGGTCTGCCAATCGCGACGAGTTCCATTACTATCACGCCGCTGCAAATCGGGCTGTATTACGTAGTGATGTTCACTTTGATGGTGTATCTCCAAAGAACAACAAAGCACAGCTTACGAAGCGAAAATCCGGTGTAATCGATTATGACTACTGTGGTGTGATGTTGTCAGCGCGCGTCCAGTGACTCTTGACGGTCTTATCGCTAGAATAAAACGACATGTACGTTCGCCACGGACTAAAACCATCGAGCTGTGATTGCTGCACTTCGACAGAGCACGTCGAACCGCTAAATGACTTCGATACATTGATGTGATCCTTGTGTTCGCCACCCGATTCCGGCTTGAGCAGCCCTTGGCACGTACCGCTGTAACTCTGTGGAAGCGTTGCCGTCAAAGTATACGTTGTGCCAGTTTTAGTAATTGTGATGTTGCTGATCTTGACAACGCTAGGGTCTTTGTAGGTCTTGTCTTTTTCTTGAGTGGTTTTGTCTTTTGGCTTTTCTGGCGAAGGACTCACCGTTTTTTCAGTCGGTGCCTCTTTGGGAGTTTTTTCTTCTTCTTTTTCAACCTCCTCTTTGCGCTCTTCGGGCAGAACCGCAATGATGTCTTCGATGTCTACTTCTTTGATTTCATGAAGTTCGCTTTCGTCTGACGAAGCGACCTCGATACTCGCGCGATTGGTTTGGATGCGATAAGCAACACCGGCAGTAAACGCGATAACACCAACGAGTATTATTACGGCAATAATCGGAAGATGTATACCGCCATTTTGATTTTGTGTAAAGCTTTTCATTGTTTTTCCTTTTTCAGATTTTACTTTACACAATAATAGCACAAAGCTTATGTTTGTTTAGCCTTTGTACGCTTTTACGAGGCGTAGTACTGCTTCATTATCATCAGTTATGGTGTATAGATTTACATCTTCCGAATCAATCGTTTTATATGTCTTGACAAGTTCATTTTTAATGTAGCTATCAAGCGGCTTCCAAAAATCAGACCCGACTAGAATGATTGGGACTGGCTTTATGCGCTCGGTTTGTTTGAGGGTGAGAATTTCAAAGAACTCATCCAGCGTACCGAACCCACCCGGGAAGTAGATGTAGGCACGTGCCGCGAACGACAAAGCGACTTTACGGCTGAAAAAGTAATAAAAATCGACTGAACGATTCACGTATTCATTGGTTACCTGCTCCATCGGCAACTGAATAGTCATACCGATGGAATTACCGTGCTCATCAGCAGCTCCGCGGTTTGCCGCCTCCATAATTCCCGGTCCACCGCCAGTAATCACCGAAGCGCCGGTCTCACGAACAATCAAATCAGCTAGATCGCGAGCTTGCTTATAGTAGAGATTATCTGGGTCAAGGCGAGCAGACCCGAAAAAAGTAACAGTATTCTTATGGTTTCTAAGCAATTTAAACGCTTGTTTAAATTCTTTATTAATCTGGCGCATGCGCTGATGGGTTGCCCGGTTAGAAATATCGGCTACGTGTAAACGTTCCTCCTTGCGCACCGGATGAAGTGCTGAATCGTGTCTGAGTAGTTTTTTGAGTTTGTTTTTTAGTTTGGTCATTGTCAATTATAGGCTATAACAGTTGTGCTTAAAATGCAATGTACCGCACTGTTGCATGGATTTGTGAGCAAAATTCGCTATAGTAAACACGTATGCCAAACAACGAAGACGATTCACCCCTACAAAAACCTTGGCCACGGCTCAAGGCGTTTCTATCATCCAAGCCGCTCCTCGCTTTGGTAGCCATTCTTAAGTGGCCGCGAAACAGCATTCGCAAAATGTACAACTGGGTGGTCGGCTGGTCAGAAAGCAAAAATGCTGAGCGAGCTCTAGGCGGAATAGCTGTTGCCGAGAGCTCCTTTTTTCCGATACCGCCTGACCCACTTTTAATCGCCATGACAACTGTACAACCGAAAAAATACTTGCGATTTGCCACCATTTGTACTGTCGGTAGTGTTATTGGCGGGCTTATTGGCTACGCTATCGGTGTTGGCTTATTTGAAAGTGTCGGCCAGTGGATTATCAATACATACGGTCTACAAGAGCAGTTTGTTAGAGCTGGGGAATTATTTGAGGCAAATGCCTTTTTTGCGGTGCTTATAGCTGGCTTTACGCCAATCCCTTACAAGATTATTGCTATCTCGGCTGGCGTTTTTCAGATTAATCTAGTCACATTCATTATCGCTTCTATTATTGGTCGCGGCGGTAGATTCTTCTTGGTGGCGTTTGCGATGCATCACTTTGGCAAACG
>SLOC01000072.1 GCA_007132685.1 Candidatus Saccharimonadota bacterium
ATGTCCTACTTCCTAGTTCCTGTTTGCTAATAGCTGATTCCTAGCTGCCGCCTTCGGCAGGGATTCCCTCACAACACTTAGTCGGCATCTTGCATGCCGGGCAGACAAAGTGCCCATGCACTGGCTCTATTGGGTAATGGCCGCAGTGGTCGCAGAAGAATTCCTCCGACTTTTCCTCAACCAGCTTTTGATAGATTGGGTCGTTTTTTTCTACCATATAGCCTCATTCTAGCACCGCACGTCCGTCCCACAACCTTGACAGTGCGTAATCAGCTGGTTCGGGTCGCGGACATTCAAACAATTCGATCTGGGGCACCGAAACGCCAGCGAACCATACTTATCCTCACCAAACAGTGCCAATAGCGGGTCATTCTCTATCAGACTATCCCCTGTCTTCGCTTCACTCCCGCCGCCAAACATCGGACATGAACTGGACACCGCGGTTTCTACGGCTTTTTGTAGTAATTGCGTTGATTTCGCCGTGTTACCGGTACGCACCTCTTGTCGTGCTGCTGTAATATATGCTGCCGCCTGGCGGCCAAATACTCGTTCATCTATATCGTTGTCATTCACTGCCCGTTTTACGAGAGCTTGTTCGGTAAGTTTATGAAGCCGTTTGGTCGCCTCGGTCGGCGTAGTAATCGTCGGTGCTTCACGCAGTAGTTGTGTGAGCACCTCGTCTACAATCACGTCAAACGATGCATTCTTTGCCTGGCAATCCGCAGCATGCGCGAAATAATCACGAGGCTCCTGCTCGCCGACCTGCTGACCATAAAACACGCCGCCTACAACTTCGTCGTAGGCTCGCACGATATCGGTTACCCCGTTGACCGTGTCTTCTTTAGGAACCAGCACGATTTGCCGTAGGCTGTCCTCGCTGTTATCCAGCTGGATTGCTCCGCCATTTCTGCTCACCAGCGCCTCGACTGCAGCAGCATCGTGCCTCAGAGCAGTCGGGTGGGCTTTGCCAGCCACCAAGGCAGTCTCAAGACTGACAGAATCGGCACCTTGCTTGCTAAGTAGTTGGATCGAGCAGGTTTCCGTCTCGGTAAAAAATCCATACTCTTTCTTGGTCTGCTCGTCTTCAGGGCTCAGTGAAAACACGACCGCATCATGCGTATCAAGCACCTCACCACCAAGCAATTCTTCAAACGTATGCACGTTTTCTAGCTCCTGCATGGTCCGCTGCTGCATGATGTCATTAAGCTTGCTATAGCGCAGCGCATTCGCCTGTATATCCGCGAGCGATTTACCGCTTTGTCCTAAGCGACCGTTCTTAATATCAAGTTCTACTTTCGTCTGGTGGCCAGCCTTGTGTAGCAGTTCCGCTACATTGGTCTGTGCATTGATTCTCAATGATTCAGCTGCCTGCGAGTCACCCGTGTTAGCCGCGTGAAGCGCGCTTAACAGCGTAGGGGACTGCTCGTCGCACTCTGTAACTGGTTCTACGACAACACTGTGCTTGAGCGCCAGCTTGCGCAGGAAGTTTTGGGTTTTCTGCCGAGCCGCCTCGACGGCACCAGACTCCAGCTCGTGAGCCAGCTGCCACGTGTTTTTGGTCGATAGTTTTTCTGGTTGGGTTTCGAGTTGTGTAATCATTGTCTTCTTGTGGTGTATACCGAGCAAGAAGACACTGGGTGCGTGTCGAATTTCGCTCCTGCTCGGGAGTCCACCATATGTGGTAGAAAATTGCTGTATCGGACTCTTTTCACGTTTACACTTGGGTATCAGGTGAATTTTCTCTTTGAGGAGCAGACCGAGGCGTATATGCGATACGTCGAGGGAGCACCAGAGAAGAAAAATACGCCTGATGCCAAGAAGCCAGCGGAGTCTCATGCTTCGCATGAGAGCAGGTTGGCTGGTGTAATCGTGAAAATTACCGTTGCGGCACAGTTCCTGACTTACACAGGATTCCAGCGTTTTTCGTGTTAATTTACGTTTTTATCAAACTACTGCTAGTAGTATAACGTATTGCAACTACACTATATGTAGTAATTTTTGCTAAGTTACTATCGTACAAATAGGCAGTAATCTGTGGAGCGCGAGAGATAACAATCAAAATACTTGACACGTCAAGCATTTTTGCGTTTTCATCTGTTATTCATGATTTATAAATGTTGTAAATAAATACTTGATGCGTCAAGTATTTCTAAAAAGTGGGTTTTATTAGTGATGTCTCATCGTCGCCTTCTTTTGCCCTTACTGAGCCCTTCCCAGGCCCGAAATCACTGATTTATTTGGGTTCGCACGCCTGCGGTGCCCCGAGGCGAATGCTTTACGGGGTCGTTTTTGCTGTCAGCTTTTGACGATGCAAAAGCTGACCCGTGGTCAAGCTGACGGTACAGCTTGGTTTATTTACCTAAGGTGAAAATCAAATCCCCTACAGCCAACAACCTAACACCTATTAGCTATTTAATAATTTGAATGTGTTCGATTGAGCGAGCGAGGCCGCTGCTCTCATCGATATCTACTAAAACCGCGTTGAACTGGTATGGGTGCTCGGTTGCCAGTTCATTTTTTGTGAGCTTACCGTCGCGCCAGCGTGGTACGACAGAATCGAGCGTAACCCCGAGACTTGAGTGCAGGCTCCCGCACATACCGACATCGGTCATATGCGCAGTGCCTGCCGGGAGTACCATCGCATCAGCGGTAGGAACATGCCAGTGATCGCCAACCACGAGCGATACTCGACCATCAAGATAATACCCGATAATCCGCTTCTCGCTACTGAAATCTCCGTGAAAGTTTACAATCGTGATAAGCGGATTGTTGGCGGCTGTCTCTTCTAAGATTTCATCAATAGTCGTAAGTGGGTTTTCGATAAGAACTTCCTTACCGACAGTTTGGCCAAGGAGCGATACAAACAACACCTTCCCTTGCTTGGTGTCTATAAATTTGTAGCCCTCACCTGGACAGGAGGGCATGTTGGCAGGCCCAATAACCGGCTGGTTGGCGTCCGCCAATGCATCGTGAAGCTCATGATTGACGGGCGTGTGATTGCCACCGGTGAAAAAATCTATACCCATAGACTGCAGCGAATGCATATCGCCAAGTGACATGCTTTTGCCATCAGTTACATTCTCGGACTGGGCTACCACTACATCCGGTTGATGCTGCTGCTTTAACTCGGGCAGCACCTTTGAAGTAATATCTATGCCGGGGCGAGCCATAATATCGCCGATATAGAGTACTTTCATATTATTCCGCTCTCACTTAAACAATGCCTCGTAAAAACACTACTAAACTCAGCCTGGTGCTCAACCTCACTAAAACGCATCTATCTCCATTCTACCGCATTATCGACTAAATTAATTGCATGAGCGCAGTGCGCGGAAAAGACATGCGGCACTCTATGATGACTGATGCTTTCGCTTTAGCGTAGTACGCGGAAAAGACGAGAAACGCACTAAGCTGTATCAAGCATACAGCGCAGGAGTATCGGAGTCTTTGACAATGCAATGTGCCATGAGTTCAGAAGAGTTTCTGGCTCTGCCAGAAACGCAAC
>SLOC01000011.1 GCA_007132685.1 Candidatus Saccharimonadota bacterium
ACTCGACCAGCTCGTAACGTTGGCGCACGTTGCCTTGATTTGCTGCTCGCATCCGAGAGATACAATATTGTCTACGAGTGTTTGATACGCTGACTTATCCCGCTCAATCGCGGTTGCATGACGAGCCCCACGGCTGACTGATTCGATGGCAATCGCGCCAGTCCCTGCAAATGCATCCAGTACCGTCAAATCTTTGATGTCGCCAAGCGTATTAAACAGCGCCCCACGCATCCGATCGCTCATCGGGTGCGTTCGTCTCGTCCGCGGAGAACGAAAGTTTCTGCCTCTTAAAATACCTGCGACAACTCTCATATACGCTTCTTTTCTGCATGGGGTATGATCACTTCGGCGTCAATACAAGCGCTATACCAAACCAGTGTCACTGATTTCACTATCGTTGCCCCAAGAACATGACGGACTTGATGAGCGAGTTTTGGCGTCCAGCCGGTACGATAGTAACGATCATACATCTCCATAGCTGCAATTTCGCGAGCAGATCGCTGAAACCACTCTAGATAACCAATCTCCTCTAGGGTGTCCAAGTCTTCATGATTTGGCACTGCTTCACCAAATCCAAGCGGCGCTATCAGAGTTGCAATCCCGAACTCGAATAAGCCGTGCGTGGTGATGAGTCCTTTTGGCCCCCACATCTTCCAGTTGTTTTTGAGCCGTTCTTTCGTTGACTGGCCAGGCATGATAATTTTCTTAAATATTGTCGTGCGGTCCTCGATTGGTAATCCACCGCGCAAATTTACAAGCTCTTGTTCGTACGGATAATGATGTGCGGGGGTTAACCCGTCAACGATAGCATGCGCCAACCAAGCAGCTTCAAAGGCTGCGCTCTCATTGTTGTCTCGTCGTAATTGATCAACCAAATTATCATAATGTTCCTGGATAAGCTCTAGCAAGCCTGCGTCCTCCTTGTCGAACGGGCTATAGTAATGCCACGGCTCATCCTGAGCCGGACTTTTCCGCTTGATTCCATCCGGACCATTCTTGCCCTCATATCGAAGAATGTCGCGTTTTGACGGGAATCGGAGCTCATGACCGGCCACCTTACGCAAATGATTCCGAGCTACGCGATCAAATTTTTGATGCGCACCAAGAATCCGACCTGAAAATTTTGTCATGGTTGTACCGGAGTACATAATATGTTGCTTTGCTTCCTTTACTCGCTTGGCGAGTATACTGTGTGGCCTGTTTTTCGCAAGCCATACTAGTGTAAGTTAGTGATTGTTCGTAGTCGTTCCACGCGTCCACGCAGCTCTGGGTATTGTAGCAAATCTTCTTGTTTGTCGATGAATTCACGCGCGGCATTCCTTGCCGCAGCAATAAGCTCAGTATCGGTTAGCGACGCCACCCGCAAATCAAGCGCGCCGTGTTGCAGCGTACTGTACAAAGAGCCTGGTCCGCGCAGCTCTAGGTCAAGCTCTGCCAGCCGAAAACCATCATTCGATGACTCTAGAGCGCGGAGCCGTCTACTAGGTGATACATTTTGGGACATGACCAAATAACAATACGCCTGGTGCTCAGATCGACCCACCCTGCCTCGCAGTTGGTGAAGCTGTGCTAAGCCAAACCGTTCCGCCCCCTCGATAATCATCACAGTTGCATTCGGCACGTCTACGCCGACTTCGACCACCGTGGTAGCAACCAGCACATCTATTTCCTTGCGCAAATAGGCCTGCATGGTAGCCTCTTTGTCAGCTGGCTTTTGCTTGCCGTGGAGCAAGCCGACAGTATATTTTGAGAAAACTCCCTGTTTTAGCGCTTCGTACATCGTGGTAGCAGATGGTACGGGTAGTGATTCGGAAGGCTCAACCAAGGGGCACACAACGAATGCCTGACGTCCTGCAGCGAGTTGCTTAAGCACATCACGGTACATTTGTTCTTTGCCTTTAGCCGAAATAAGCTGCGTGGACACGGTACTTCGCTCGGCGGGCTTGTCTATAAGTAGCGATATATCCAGTTCACCATACACCGTCAGAGCTAAACTGCGCGGAATCGGCGTAGCAGTCATGTGCAATACGTGTGGCATGTGTCCGGCTTTTTGTTGTAGCTTCTTCCGCTGGTCAACGCCGAACCGGTGCTGTTCGTCGACAATTACCAATCCAAGGTGTTGCATTGATACATTTTCCGTAATCAAGGCATGGGTGCCTACAATAAATTGCTTTTTTCCGGCTGCAATATGCTTCTGAACTTCTGTCTTCTTCGATGCAGATAGGCTACCGGTAAGCAAGGCCACCTCATTCCTATAGCCGAGTGGCTTGAGTAAAGTATTGATGGTCGCAAAGTGTTGCTGAGCTAGAAGCTCAGTCGGTGCCATAAAAGCGACTTGATACCCACTGCTTATCGCCATCAGCGCTGCCATACACGCCACGACTGTTTTTCCAGAGCCAACATCGCCCTCAAGCAATCGGTTCATTGGTTCATTTCGCTGCATATCCTGATAAATTTGCCATACGGCACGGCGCTGACTATCGGTCAGATTGAATGGCAGTTTATCGACAAACGATTTTGCAAGTTCCGGCTTGAAAGGAATCTTACTGCTTTCATCGCGGCGGAAAGCCTCTTTATTCAGTAGAGCTGCTAGAGTAAGCTCAAATACTTCTTCAAATCCATAACGTTGCTTTGCTTCGGATAGTTTATCTACAGAATCAGGAAAGTGGAGTTGTTTTAGTGCGGCACTTCGAGACATGAGCGATTGCTGCTTGATAAGCCAGTTCGGCAACGTCTCTTCGAGTGAGTCAATAAGCGGGAGCGTCGCTTTTATGATTTTTCGTAGTTCACGAGAAGTAATACCATGCACTTCTCGGTACTTCGGAACTATCCGAGCGGTATTTATTGGAAAATTACTACTCGCTTCCGCAGCAGGATTCATTAGCGTAAAGCGCTGTCGACTCAATTTATATTCTCCGGATAAAAAGTACTTGTCGCCAGCCTTGAACTGTCGCGACCGATATGACTGGTTAAACCAGACGATTCGGACCGATCCGCTGTCATCTTGAGCGATAGCTTCGGTAATGTGCATCCCGCGGCGCACATAACGCCCGCTGATGCTTTGAATCGTTGCCTCGATGCTCACGGGCCCTGGTCTGAGCTGGGAGATAGGAGTTACTTGAGAATAATCGTCATACACTCGAGGGAGCGTATGGATACAATCAGCCACTGTTGATATGTTGGCTTGCGCCAACTTGTTAGATAATACGTCACCAACACCTGGCAGGGTTTTTACAGAGTCAGATAGCTTCATCACTA
>SLOC01000040.1 GCA_007132685.1 Candidatus Saccharimonadota bacterium
AAGCAGATACATCTACGACCAAGAAAAAGCAGCCAACGAAAAAAACTACCAAGAAACCAGCCGCCAAGGCGAAGAAGCCAGCTAAGAAAACCAACACTACGAAGAAAAAGAAGCCCGCCAAAAAGTAATTAGGAAGTGAGTTTAAGCTAGATTATGAAGCGCCCGAAGCCAATTCAAGGATTTAAAAAATTTGTTAACAACCGCAAACCGAATATCAATGAGGTTGTGCGGGAGCCGACTGCTGGCGGGGTAATCTTTCGCCGCAACAAACAAGACAAGGTTGAGATACTTCTCATCCAGGATGCAAAAAATCGTTGGACTATTCCGAAAGGACATATTGAGGAGGGCGAGACCGCACGCCAAACAGCTGAGCGGGAAATCAAAGAGGAGACGGGGCTTAAAGAGGTTAATGTGATGAGTTGGCTGGGCAAAATAAGCTTTCGTTATCGACGACAGTCAAGCCTGGTGCTTATGACGACTGAGATTTTTCTAGTTAAAGCACTTGGTGATACTGATGACCTAAATCCTGAAGACTGGATGAACGGCATCAAGTGGTTTCCTGCACCTGACGCCGTAGATACTATCGCTTACGAGGATATCAGCAAATTAATTCTGCTTGGGCTCAAAAAGATTCGAGAGAACAAACTGTAACAATAGCTATGGATATATCGAAATATCAAGCATTCGCCAAAGACATACTCAAGATAGACTTTAACGATATTAATCTGTTGGTCACTGCATTTACGCACCGCTCCTATATTAATGAGCACAAGAAGACGGCGAAAGAGCACAACGAACGGCTAGAGTTTTTGGGCGACGCAGTATTGGAGTTGGTGGTTACCGAGTATCTCTACGTAAATTATGATGATCCGGAGGGTACGCTGACCAACTGGCGCAGTAGCCTCGTTAAGACGGAAAGTATCAGTGAGGCGGCAAACCGGCTTGGTTTTGAGGTGCTGCTTCGCTTGAGTCGCGGAGAAAAGCGGGGCAGTAATCGGGCACGCGCGCAGATTTTGGCAAATACCTATGAGGCGGTTGTCGGTGCTATCTATCTTGATCAGGGCTATGAGGGCGCGAAACAATTTATTAGCGACAGTCTGCTCGTTACATTCCAGGATATCTTAGACTCTGGATCATGGATGGATCCCAAGTCGCACCTGCAAGAGCTTGCGCAAAGCCACGATGGCCATACTCCGTCCTATAAGGTGCTGGAGGAAGTCGGCCCAGATCATGACAAGACATTCACTGTTGGGGTGTATGTCGATGGTCAACTTATTGGCAAAGGCAGTGGTCCGAGTAAACAAGCCGGCCAAGTAGAGGCGGCTGAAGTAGCACTCAAGCGCTACCAGAGTTAACAGTTCAGCGTGCTATCTGTAAAATGAAGCAGATTGCAAACACTAGGTAATTACATAATCGTGACTAGTGCATCGAGAGAGGCACACCACACACACGGGAAGTAGAAGAAAGAGAGAAAAGATTTATATGCTCGCAATTCGCTTGCAACGTATTGGCCGGAAAGGCTACGCTCAATACAGAATAATAGTACAAGAGGCACAACGCTCGCCGTCCAGTGGTCGAGTAGTTGCAAATCTTGGCAACTTTAATCCGCACACCAAAGAAGTTACTGTCGACAAAGAAGCAGCTGAGAAATATCTGCAAAATGGCGCCCAGCCATCACCTCGTGTCGCACGTCTACTCAAGAGCGAAAAGGTCACATTGCCAAAATGGGTAGTTGTCGAAAAAGGCGCAAAGAAGCGCTCTACCAAAAATGCTGAAAAGCTACGCAAGAACCAGCCAGCGGAAGTTGCCGAAGAGACTTCAGCTACATCCGATGATGCAGCTGAAGAAGAGAAGACTGAGGACGCAAAGCCCGAAGAGACTACCTCCGAGGCCGCCGAAGAAGCACCTGCAGAAGACGACGCAACAACAGACAAAACCGAAGAAAAATAAACAGAATATTTACACAAATCTGTCCGCGGTTTGTTATACTACCAAGTGTCAATGACAGCGCCTGCAATACCAGGACGTAACCAGAGGAGGACAAATGAGTAGTATTGACCAGCAATTTGTTGAATTTATTGTAAAGTCCCTCGTCGGCAATCCCGATGACGTATCGGTGGAACGCAAGATCGACGAAAAAGGTGTTTTACTAGAGCTTTCAGTTGACCCCGAAGATCTGGGTCGAGTTATCGGTAAACGTGGTGCAACTGCACAAAGCATTCGGACGCTACTACGGGCACTTGGTACTAAAAATGATGCTCGCTATAATTTGAAGATTGTTGATACTGCAGTTGATGGCGACGGTTCAGGTTCATCATCTAAGTCATCGGACGATACGGATGATGATTCTAGTGATGAAGAAGAGAAAGAGTCTAAGTCGTCACGCACCCGCAAAGAGCTCGAAGACCTCGATGATCTTGATATCTAGCAGGTAAAAATCTACTTGCATTTTGTTTAAGCTCAGCGTATAGTAGCGCTAGTTACGATTGTTGGTGAAACGACGTACAAACAAACAGTTAGACAAAGCTCATTGCGAGCCATCGAAAGATGGGAGCTTTATGTGATAAAACGAGACCAGGCGATGGTCTCGTTTTATTTATGCTAGAATACATCTGTTGAGCGTGAGCAATAAAGGAGCGAGAGCCAGCTGTGAAAATTCAATTTATCAGTCTATTTCCCGATATGTTTCCCGGCGTAATGGAGACGAGTATGCTCAAAAAAGCCCAGGATAACGGCATTGCAACGTACGAATACATAGCTTTACGAGAATTTGGACTAGGTCCGCGTCAAGATGTTGACGATACGCCGTATGGCGGGGGAGCGGGCATGCTGCTGCGGCCTGAGCCATTGTTTGCAGCAGTAGAGCACTGCAAGCAGAGTAATCCTGAGGCTAGTGTGATTTTATTGACGCCTCGAGGCGAGACATTTACGCAAGCAATTGCACAAGACATTGCCAGTACCGCCAAAGGGCTTATTTTTGTGTGTGGTCGGTACGAGGGATATGACGAGCGGATTACCGAGATCGTTGATCGGCAGCTATCAATCGGTGACTTTGTGTTAACAGGCGGTGAAGTACCAGCCATGGCTGTAGCTGATGCTGTTGTTCGTTTGTTGCCTGGCGTGCTTGGGGATGAGGATAGTGCAGTTAATGAGAGTTTCCAGAACCCGAACATCAAAGAGCATCCACACTACACGCGACCAGAAGAGTTTCGTGGTATGCGTGTACCTGAAGTATTGCTTAGCGGTA
>SLOC01000061.1 GCA_007132685.1 Candidatus Saccharimonadota bacterium
AAGGGCTGAAATAGGCATGAATATCACCATCATTAAACCACTTAGTACACATATAGTAATAGTGATCGGACGTCTGAAGCTTCCGCCAATCTTCGATTAGTGATAGGTCTCCGGATGCAATGATGTCTGATTGTAGCTCGTATAGGGCGCCGATTGCTTGGTGTTGCATTGGATTTCCAAGCCAAGCGGACAGGTCGCGCTCAGTGTCCGCCCAGGTAGTTGTATGCTCAACATCAACTTTATCAACTGGGTTATAGTACTCAGCTGCCTGTGTGACGGTCATGAAGGTGTTGTTTTCGTTAGTTAGCCATTCTTCGGGGAGGTGGCGCAAGAATTCGAATATTCCTGTATCATCCCATTGGTGTTCGCCGAAAGTCTCATAATCCATAAATAAATTGAAGTTTGTCGCGTCACCTGATTCGGTGAGCCAATGGCTGAACTTATCTGCGGTGAGTGGCCATTCAGCCCAATCCTGATTGCCAAACCTAAACGCAATATCATCGCTCAACTTATAGTTCTTCATGAGCAATCTGATGTTGTCGGTGTACGTAGGCCGATATACGAAGTTTGGGCTACGCCAGCCAAGTACTGGATCCCATCCTTCCGCAAGAATTGCCTTGTAGCCTGCTCGGTCCGCCCAGTACGCTAGATCGTTATTGTAGGCTAGCTCGGTGTTACGAAAAGCTGTCGGTGTTTGGCCGAATAGTCTTTGAATAATTTCTTGATGCATCTGTACCTGCATTTCAAACTCTGCTTGTGAGTAAAAGAATGCCAGGCTATGATGGTAAGTCTCCCCGACGATTTCAACACGTCCAGTTTCATTAAGTTCTTGGAACGACTTTAGTGCAGCCGGGTGCCAGCGCTCAAGCTGTTCAAGCAAAGTGCCAGTGATCGATAAACTAACACGAAAATCAGGGTACGTATCAAGCAGCTCTTTCAGTAGCTTATTGGTTGGTAGATATGATTTCTCGGCTACTTTGTGAATGATTCGCTCATTGCTGGTACGGTCATCATAATGAGCATCGAAGTAATCATGATTTTTGCCTGCATCGAATATTGTATAGTGACGAATCCGATACGGCTGATGCACGTGGAGGTATAAAACTATAGACTTCTTCATGAGTGCAGTCTCCCGGTATGAAGTGCATAGGTGTTGACAAGCTTCTTTGCTGCATCTGTCCAGCTTAAACGTACGTATTCTTGATAGACGTTTTTGTGTAATTCGTCACGTAAGGCGTCATTTTGCATAACTGCTGTAATTTGATTTGCCATTTCGTCTACGTCCCAAAAATCGACTTTCAGGCAATTGTTTAATACTTCTGAGACTCCTGACTGCTTACTAATAAGCGACGGGGTGCCATAGCCGGCAGCCTCAATAGGAGTGAGCCCAAATGGTTCAGATACCGATGGCATAACAAATAGGTCTCCAATCGCATATGCATCACGCCAGTTTTTACCGCGCTGAAAACCTGTGAATATGACATTTCGACTAATGCCAAGTTGTGCAGCCAGCTCTAACAGCTCACGCTCCTGATCGCCGCTTCCAACAAGTAAAAATATGGTTTTTGGATGCTTGTCAACGACTGTTTTTGCTGCATGTAGCAAATTGGTCAGGCCTTTCTGCACAGTAATTCGTCCAATATTCACAACAACACGATATCCCTGCTTCTTCATTTCTTCCAGGTAGGTGTATGCTGTATCGCCGGAAAGTGGCTCAACACTTCCGATATCCATACTGTTATGGACTACATCGATTCTCTCGGGCGGAATGTGATAATCGGTAACTATAGCGTTTTTCGTATGTTGACTCACGGCGATGACACGATCGGCCATTAGCATAGACAACTGTTCAATTTCCCGTACGATAGGGTTCCCGCTATTACCGCCAGCCCGGTCACGTTCGATAGAGTGTACGTGCAGAATCAGCGGCTTACCTGATGCTTGCTTTGCTCGAATGCCGGCACGGAACGTGAGCCAGTCGTGAGCATGGATTACGTCAAACTCAGAGAACCGTACCATTTTACTGACTGCTTCTTCGTACATTGTGCGTTGATCCTGGATATCGATGTAGCTAACTTTTGTGCTTTTTTCTTGGTAGCGATAGCTGTCATAAGCTGTTAAGAGATTTTCTATTTCGTCAATGTGCAAATTTTGAGCAGCACGGACTTTCATAAAATCTATGTATTTGTAGTCAGCTCGGTAAGGAAGAATAAAGTCAATATCGACATTGTGCTTCGCTAGCTCTCTGCATAGCTGGTAACAAGCTACACCAAGTCCGCCACTGTTATGCGGTGGCAACTCCCACCCGAGCATAAATACTTTCATGTCTTCATGATTCTCGCTGTTTATGTTCTTGAGCTTAAGTATAGTTATTTTCTCTGTAAAACACAACCGTATTGCAGACGTATTAGTTAAATCTATTTGTTTTGCTATACTCGCTATTATGGCGACATCACAACGGACAATGCTTAGATTGCAAGATGTAGCATCAGCAGAAGCTTTCCGGGATACAATCGGTTTTATACAAGAGCAAGATAAGAGCCCGATAGAAGATGTAGATATTGAAGGCAATAAACTAGCAGAGATTCAACCTGATGGCAAAAACTCACTTCATCGCTACGGGCGGATGATCCTCAGGACGCTACACAGGTATCCTCGGCGGTTCAGGGCTGAAGACCCCCTCGATCAGTATGCGCAAGTGCTCGGTCGTTTATTTGATGGTGAGATGGCGCGACTATATCAAGTCCGACAAGATGAAGGACACATTGTCGGACTGGGTTCGATTATTTTAGGGCAAGCCATTCACGACGCTGAAGGCCAGGGGAGGCCTCAAGCAAATCTAGAATATTTCCTTCGCCCTGGAGCCGAGGCGGATGACCACCGCTTAGCCGCTGGCATGCTGATAGATAAATTGCTATCAATCGAACCAAAAACGATACCTAAGGGAAGGAATTTTGCTCAACAGCGTCACTACTCTTATTCAGATAAACCTATCGGTAATGGACACTATCAAAGCGTCAGAGAGCACCGTAGTCGATTTGCAGGATTTGCAGCTGTACCGAGTCATTCCCTCAACGAAACTATTGGTTTTGATATGGATGAAAGAATGCACTCAAGTGGATACACTATGCAAATTGCACCAGTCAGAGAGCCGGACTTTTATGACAATAGCCACAATGGCGTCCCGGTTAGGCTATATCATACCGTTACGCCATCACTTTTGTCCCAATAAAAATACCTTCACATGTTGACAGGAGCAGGCAAAGCCGTGACTTTTCCTGCTAGCTTATCGAGGTCTCTTTTCGATGACAACCATGTCACTTGCGCCGTAACACTATGACTTGATGTATCACCTTGCGAGATAATATTTTTGTTTAGCGCTATTTTAATCGATGAGCTAGCATGTTCACTTGCACCTTGGTTCCAATGAGCTCTCTTGGTTCCTCAGTAGCTTGTGTTCATGTCCTGTCAACATGTGAAGGTACGTATTTACCTCTTTTATACACAAAGCACTAGCTATTTGCAAGTACTTAATTATTCTAAGCTGCTCAATGTCACTAAATTCAAGTATATGGTAAGATAAACACAAGTTTTTTATCATGGAATTAATAAAACAAAAATTAAACCTAGGCGCATTTAGCATCGGCGTACTAGCCATGTTCTTTTATGGCACAAATGCCGTGGCGTTAAAGATTGCCACTGAGAGTATGGACCCACTGGTTTTCGCGGCATTGCGCGGTCTGATGATAGGCATCATACTTCTTTGTTTCGTTTCCGCATATAAGAAAATCTTTTCGGCAAAAAATTTATTACGAATACTACCTGGAGCTATACTGCTGACACTATTTACGGCATTTTATGCGCTCGGGGTAAGTGAATCAGGAGCCTTAAAAGCGTCGATATTTAGTCTGACGATGCCTGTCTTTTTGTATCTATTTGCAGTTATATTACTGCATGAGCCAGTGATAAAGCGAATTATGTTCGGAGGAGTTATTGCTATTTCCGGCAGCCTTTTGTTAATTGGGCTCCCACTAGTGCTCGGTCAAGGATTCCAGCTCGGTGACGTCTATTTATTAATTGCGTATGCGTCGGTAGCTGCCGCGGCCATACATGGGAAATATATGTTTAGGTGGCTTACACCCAATGAGCTGCTTAGTATTCGTTTTTTTCTCGGAGGTTTTTTCTTGACGCTCTATATTTTGTTTTTCATGGAACCCGGTGCATTTTTAGTCGGTGAAGCTACCGCTTGGTTGTTATTGCTACACACTATAGTTATAACTGGGATTGTCGGTAATACGCTGTACTACCGAGCGCTGTCAAAGATGAAAGCTGAGCAATCTGCGCCACTGTTTTACATAGACCCGATGACCGGAACGTTGCTGGCAGCTTTGTTGCTTGGCGAGCGCCTGGACGTGTCAGCACTTGTAGGCGTAGCTGTTATTGTTCTTGGGGTTTCATTATCATATCCGCACCATAATCATGTCTTGCACAACTATCTGCACCCACGTAAGCACCGGGTGAGACGAGTGCTATATAAACTGATGCACCCAATTAAAGGCTAGGCATCTGAAAACAAATCAATGTCATTTATCTCGTCAGGTAAAAAGCCTCTATCATGTTTAAAATCCGCCTTCCATTCGTAGTCTTTACCGTAGTCAAGCTGACGCATAAGTTCGGTTGGTGCATTGCGTAGATGTAGCGGAACAGGTAAATCTGGATGCGAGTTAACTAATTGGTACCCGCGAGACATAGCATCAGTGACTTGACGAGATTTTTTGCATTTCGCAAGCACTAACGCGCAATGAAATAGATTGTATCGACACTCAGGCATGCCAATCTGCTCGACAGCTTGAAAAGTTGATACTGCAACATTCAAGGCTTGAGATGCAGCGATGCCTACATCTTCGCTCACGAAAATTACCATACGTCTGGCGATGAACTTCGGGTCCTCTCCGGCTTCAAGCATTCGTGCTAGATAGTAAAACGTAGAGCTTGGGTCACTTCCGCGCATTGACTTGATAAAGGCGCTAATAAGATTGTAGTGGCCCTCGCCGGCCTTATCGTAAACAGGAAGTTTTTTGTCTAACGTGGTCGTAATTACCTTCGGTGTAATTTTCTCGGTCTTACTCGTGGCTTTTAGCAGCAACTCAACGTTACCGAGTGCAACTCGCGCATCACCGCCAGAGTTGTGTGCCAGTAATTCAATGGCTTTCGGTGTAAATCGATTTGCTTGCTTTAACTTCTTCAAAGTTGTTTTGATGATTTTACTAACAGAATCAGTGCTAAGCGGTTCTAATACGACGACTCTGCTTCGGCTAAGTAGTGGCGTAATAACTTCAAAACTAGGGTTTTCGGTAGTTGCACCAATTAGTATAATCGTACCGTCTTCTACATAAGGTAAAAAAGCATCTTGCTGGGCCTTATTGAATCGATGTATTTCATCAATAAAAAGAATCGTTTTTTGGCCTAGACGCTGATTGGTCTGAGCATGTTTAACGACTTCAATAACATCTTTTTTTCCAGCTTGTACAGCGCTTAGCTCTACAAAGTCAGCTACAACTTCGTTGGCGATGACGCGGGCAAGCGTTGTTTTGCCGCTCCCAGGTGGCCCCCAAAGAATAAGACTTGATAGATTGTCTTGTTCGATTGATGTACGAAGTGCGGTATTTGGGCCAAGCACCTGTTGTTGACCAACAATTTCGGAAAGCCTTTTTGGTCGCATTTGTTCGGCTAAAGGTTGATTGTCCATATGTACGCTACACTATAGACACATGGCAAAACTTCAGCAAAAGAAACCGACTCATCGACAAAAAGTTTATTTTCTCACGGCGTACACTTTGCTTACTATTATGTGGCTATTAATCGGTGCTGCTGTGCATTTTAGTGCTCAGTTAGACTACAGTCCGTTAATTTTGTTACCGTTTGCAGTTTTAGTACTCGGTTTTATTGTTGGGCCACGGAAAATTAGCGCGATTAGCGGTAGGCTGCTGTTGATTATCGGGATAATTTCTATCATTACCAGCTTAATTCGAGGAATGTTTGATCCGTTTTCATCGATGACGCTTATTACGGTTGGCTATATATTTTCGGGCCTACTGATTGAACGAGTAAGTCCTCATGTAGCATTAAAGTCATGGATGTACTTAGCAATTGCTACAAAACTTCAGGCAATCTTCACTTCACTGATTGTCGGTGTCTCTTTCGACGGGCCTAACGATACTTGGTGGTGGTTGGTCGTCGCACTTATGGCAACAGGTATACCGCTACTGGCTCTACAACAAAAGAGTCTATATCGACTATTCGTTGTTGGAGCTACGGTGCTTGCGTTTGTTCTATTAACAAAAGTATTGATACATTCGTCAGCTGCACCACTCATTATGCTGGTAAGCGTCATAGCTACGCTTTGGCCGATCGTGACGATGCGTTTGGTTGGCCTTAAGGTCTTTACAATTTAGCCAAGAGAGCTGACACTTCCCATTATGTAAGACTGAGCCATTGGTAGTCGCTCGTTTGTGGTACTATACCTGAAGTATGACAAAGAGTAGGAAGCCGTCCCAAAAACCTCATAAGGAGTTCTCATCATATGAACAAGACGGATCAAAGCCAACAATTAAAAATCCACCGCTGAAGTCACAGCCAAACATTTCTAAGGAGATAGCACAACTATCGAATGTTTCTCTCGCATTGCTTAAGTTTGCTCGGGGGGTCTGCTATATAGCAGCTCTATTCTTCTTTTTGAGTGGCTTGAGCGCGGTTGTTTCACCAGAACTTATAGCACAAGAGGCGCTTGGAGAATATACCGACGATCAATTACAGATGATACGTACAACTGGGGCAATTTTGATTATTGGCGCTATACTATTTTTATTTTCTGCTCATAAGCTCAAAGCCTCAGGAACTCTATCTTCTGTAAAAACAGGGGCGCTGGTAGCCGCTTTTACGGTGGCCTTCACGAGTCTTGGCGGTGTTAACGCCTTTACGCTTGCTCTAGTTGCTTTTGTTTTTATCCCGTGCTTCATCGTCGCCTATCAAATAGGTAAACTGCAACAGAGTAAAAAGCCGTAATATTTATTGCGTCGTTACTCAATAATTACTGCAAAGTAAGCTGGTCGGGTTCTCGTAAAATTATTTGTGGCCGTCCTTGATAGGTGTCTATTCTGCCATCAATGCGCACCGCCTCACCGTCCAGTTGTGACAGATCATCGAACGCTGCTCTGTCGTTGGTAAAAATCACCGATGTAAATGGGCAAGTTCGATAATCTTCGCAAAAATTAATGAACGTCGTGTCGGTGCTCGAGATAAAGACGTGGTCCACGGTTCCGGTTACACACGTATCCGAGCCGATGTTATCTGGTGCTGCGCTAAAATGTAAGCATTCATCATCAGTTACTGTTGGTTTAGTGCCAGTGTGCTTAAAATCAATGGCTTCGATGGCAGTCGATCCTGCACACGTTGCCTCGCTCCACAGACCAGTACTATTTTCACGAGCTGCGGATTGAGCGGTATTAAATTCATTTTGATATCGGTAAGCTGTACGAAACGTATATTCGTACGCATAGCCTTCATCTATAAGCAGCTTGTTGAAGTGGGTGTTACCTAAATAAACGTATCGTAGCAATCGGTCATAACGGTCACGCTCATCCTGGCTTTCATCTGCTTCGAGCCAAACGAGTTCACTCTCTAGCATTGAACGGGTAAATTCCGATGCTTCATCGCCAAAGCACTCAGCTTGTGTGTAAGGCCCGTCAACCTCTGGAGTATCAACACCAATTAACCGAACGCTTTCGTGACTTCCTTGTTTGCTAATAACTATTGTGTCTCCGTCAATCACACGTACAACTTCGTATGGACCGGTTCGCTCTTGTGAAAAAGCCTGGTCATCCGACCTATCGGGACTAGATAGCCCAAAGACCAGCAACACTAAAATGATAGTCAACGCAATTAATCCATTACGTTTCGTGGTTTGCGAAAGAGCAGCGATAAGAAGCTGCTTGTCCCGATTGTTCAATCGATTCATTCGTCTAATACAACTTGTTGTAGCTGGGCAATCAAATTATCAAGCTGAGCTAGAAGTGGTAGTTGCGGTGAACGCTTGGCGATTAGCTCACGCACTGACTCGTACCACCATAACTGCGCTTCTTTACCGGTTGAAAAAATCTTCCAAATTTCATCACCTTGAACCTCATAATCTGCCAGTGTTGTCATCAGATTATGAATTTTATCTGCACACGCGACAATAATAGCATTCTTGGATTTGACTTCAGACAGTTGCTGTAAATATGCCTTACATCGTTCGTGCCAGTCGTCAATCTGATCATTTTTGGTGACAGCCTTGACAATGGATACGACATTATCACCAAACTCCAGTCGCATTTGCTGCTCAGGGTATTTATCTGGAACATCTTCCAAGATATCGTGAAACAAACAGGCGATAAGTGTGTCCTCATCATTCGTTACTGTCTGAGCAATGCACATAACGCTAAACGGATGAGTAATATATGGTACGCCGGTTCCTTTACGAGTTTGCTCTCTGTGTGCCTTTGCTGCCACACGGATCGCTTGCTCTAGTCTATTAGTTAATTGCATGCTTATACTTTACGGTACTTTAACAAAAAATAACAGAGACAAGAAAATACTTGACGCGTCAAGTATTTTTGGTATAGTTGTGATTATTATCACAAACAAAGCATTTAACTGCTAAACAGATACTATGAAGGAAATTTTAACACCCTCATCCCAGACAATTATGTCGGGTAGAGCACTAATTTTTAACGCTGATGGTCTTATACCAATAGTGCAACGGCTACCTACAGCCAGTAACAATCCTGGTAAGTGGGAGTTAGTTGGAGGCACGATAAACGAGGTAGATATCGCGGGCGGTATTGAACGAGAGGTGTTAGAGGAAATCGGCGTTGACATAAATTTGGTATCGCCAATCTACGGCATCCAAGAAAGGCCACTTGATCGAGGCCTAAATGGCAAATACCTCGCGGTATGCGCTCTCGCTGAAACCGTCAAAGCCTATCCGAAAATTACACTACAAACAACCGAAGCCGCTGCGTATGATTGGGCTACTATGCCGGAGATACTGAATCGAGAAGATATAACGACAACTAGTCGTCTGGCTGTGCTCAAACTTGGTGAATATGCTACAGACGTATATTTTCCAGATAGATTGGGTATTAATGACCTAACAACCGAATACATGTCTGATTTACCGCATCACTCACAGACCGACAACTAACGTTTTAGTTCTACAATATTAGTTGAAAATTAGAGGGGTAGTGTAGGTTTTTTTGTTACACCGTCCTCAGTAACTATTAAATCTAGTTGTTCATCATGGGGTTCTGTAGGAATTTCAGCTACTTTTTGCAACTCGTAACCTACTCCTATACAAAGCACTTTAGGCCCACATGTTTTAATTAAGCGATCATAATACCCCATACCTCTCCCGAGACGGTTGCGGTGTTGATCGAAGCCGACGAGCGGCACAAGTATCACATCAATATGTGAGAAGGTAACAGTGGTTTCTGATATAACAAGGGGCTTTTTGTATGTACTTATAGGAAAGTTGGTACTTGAGAGTGGGGAAAATCGAATCGTGTTATAAGGCTGCAGCGGAAGTGCGATTTGCGCTCGTCTTTGATGGAGCCAGTTAAATAGTGGTCGAATATCGATCTCGTTACTGCGTGGGCAATAGGCTGCAACAATTTTAGCGTTTTGAAGTCCACGTAGCTGCTGCAGGTTATGGACAATCCTGGCATCCCGCTTGAATTTATCAGAACTCGATAATTTAGAGAGCTTTATATTCAACTGATGCCTGAGTCGAATTTTATCCATGCTATAGCTGCGTTATGAAATAGCCACCGATAAAAAATACAAACAACCAAAGAATAAGTATGCCACGCGTCAGGTGTAGTGTCAGGAAAAACACGAAGCTAACTAAAAGGAGTGTCACGCCATGCCGAAAAAATTCTTGAATCGTTTGGATTACAATCTCGTCAGCTCTACCTTGGAGCCCGACCACCAAGAGTAAAATGATCGTCGTGTATACCAGGGCTGCTATAAATGTACCGAATATACCCTTTGTCATCTTTGAAAATGCAAAAAGCAAGACGTAGTTTATAAGTAGTGCGAGCACGTCATACTCCGACTAAACCGATAGTCAAGCCTGCCGCTATGGCAAGCACTAAAGTATAGCCACTATTGATAACTAATAGCTGCCACGGTCGGCTTTCAAAAACGTTGTTTACCACCAGTGTGGTAAAAGAAAAACCAAGCCAAAGTATAATCGCACTCGTAAGGGTGGCTGCCAAAAAATTAATGCCATAAAAAACGTGTGTGATGTAACCTGTATGCGCGATGATAATAGTGGAGATAAGCGCTGCAGTGGGCGGAATCAAAAATACGCCATACGGTGTGTTTTTGTCTCCATCTTTACTAAGATTGGCATACTTCATCCATTGCTTTGCAAATAAAAAACCATACCAAACTGCTCCAACGATGAAACAGATTACTGTCGCTGCGAGTATGGCAATCCAGTTAAGTTCTGCTTGCATGTAGTAACTCCTTGTTTATTACAGTCAGTATATCATTGTAGCGGTGTGATATAGTCGCGAAGCTCTAGCGACCGCCGCCACCACCTCCTCCGCCGCCGCCCCCGGAGCCAGCGCCGCCACTAAATCCACTTCCAGTGCTGCTAGTCGCAGTAGTTGACAGAGATGACATAGACGTAGTGAATTGGCGAGCATTAAACGAGCTGGCACCGACATACCATCCTGGAGCCTGCTTTACGTCATCGTAGTACCGACCGATAATTTTGTACCAATCTTTTTCATGACCTAAAATCACAGCGTAGGGAAGGAGACGTTCGTAGAGTCGCAGTACTTCTTCTTTATTATCTGGATTGATTTGTTGCCGCTGAGCCCCTTCAGGGCTTTGATGAAATCGCAGTCGTTCTGCTTCGGCAAGGCTGATATATTCATCTAAGCCTTTAATGTGATTGATGATTTTTCTCCCTTGCTCAGTCGGGCGCTTCAGATGGTTTGCTAGTAAAAGTATAGTAACTCCCCCCAATACTATTGAGGCCGGAAGACTCCACGCTAGTAATTCATCAGCGCTAAAGCCATACCCAATATGTACGCTATAGATGAGCATTCCGAGCGACAGGCTGAATCCTAAAACCGCTAGCCCAAAAAAGGGCCAAGTTGTCGGTCGTTGTTCTCGGTACCCATCAACAACAATCTGTTTTTCTAGCATTTTTTGAAACCGTTCAAGTCCGATAGCAACTTTTCTGTCATTGCGTTTGATGGATTTACGATCTCCTACGTCAGGCTCTCTACTAAATAGTATTTTCAGTAGCCGTTTAACTTCTGGTGCGAGTGAGTCGGTCGAAGTAACCTCTATACTATACTTCTTGCTAAAACGACCAAAAATTCCTTGGTTTTTAGATTCGATAATTTTAATTTTTCGTTGTACGGCGATTTCTAGTAGCTGTGCGGTGACAGCTTTTTGTAGTGCTTTTGGTTTTTTATAAATTTTTGTAGCCTTGAGTACGGAAAGATTTTTGGGCGGAATGTATTCCCTCGGTATAACTGATCCTGATTGTTTGTCTCGGTGTCGTCGGAATATTTTTATAGCTCCATAAGTACCAACTGCTGCGATGAGGGGGCCAGCTATAGCCATTGAATATCGTATAACCTGTTGCCACGATGGTGGAATAAATGGGGAAAACGTGCCTGGCTCAAACTTTAGTGCGAACGAGACGTTTTCGCGAATAGATAAAGCACTTGTAGAGCTAAATTCAGCGCTCGAACTCGATACATCACCGATAGCACAACTGTCCTTAGCGCCTTCGAGTCCTTCGAAGCATACAACTTCACCAGTAAATGACTTGGCAATATCTTCACTTAACGTCACCTGTGCTGATACGGACTCAAATGGTTGTCGCCAGCCGGTTCCATTAACGTTCCAAAACAATTCTTGGTAATCACCAAAATCTTCTGTGACGTCTCGCAGCGTATATACAAGCTTGTATTCTTGTGTCCCGCGCAAGTACTCGTCGGTACCGGTACTGATTCGCTTCATGCCACCGCTCCTTGATGTCTCGTAAATCGGTTCCGGATTGCCGTTTCGCTTCAATGACTCAAGCTCAAATTGTAGCGGGCGATTATTGAATGAAATAGGCAACTCACGAACCAAGCCTTTGTTTTGGTCGTAAACAGGGAATTCGGCAACTAGGGTTTCAGTAACTCGCATACGAGACCTACCTTCGTCATCCCGCCATAAGTCGTAATCAGCGTGAAATGAGGAAAAGTAAAAATTCTCTACGTCTTGCGCATGGCTAACAGGTGACAGGGTGGTGATAATGAGTAGGCCTGTAATAATGGACAGAAGACAATAAATCCACGATCTTCG
>SLOC01000027.1 GCA_007132685.1 Candidatus Saccharimonadota bacterium
CTCGATATCGGTCATATCATCCTGCTCGGGCGGCAGCTCGATAAATTCGCCGTTGTTGCCAGCAGGGAGGTTTTCAGCATCACCAGGGTCTTCGTCTCCTTCAGCCACTAACCACAAAAAGCCCAGTAGCGCTATAGCTAATAATAAAACCAGAAAAATGTAGAGAAGCTTATTCGTCTTAGGGGTTGCGTCTCCCTTTAATTCATTTTGATTGTTGTTTGATGTATTTTGTTCTTCCATAGAAATCAGCATAACACAACAGAGTCCGCATAAAATACGTTTTTATAAATTTTTTAATGCTAATTCGCCTGTAAATCTTTATAGCTAATAGATTGTAAAAATACTATGTCGTGTCTACAATAAACAGTAATTAAAGAGGTGATTAAAATGAACGATGTTAATTCAACTAAAGGGCTCGAAGCAGATGTAATCCCTGGTATTTTCCGCCTAGAGAGCCCGAGAGAAATAACCCCCGAACCAGACGAAACACCCACAACTGAAGATGTGTCTCCAGCGGAAGGTTTGTCAACTGAAAAACTCGGCACTGCAGCACTCTCAAATAGCGGAACAATAGAAGCCTAGACTAGACTAGACTAGACGATATTATAATAATGTTATAATACTATTATAATTTTATTATAATACAGCTTCTGTTAATGTCTTTCTGATTCATCTAGAGTCACGGTGTCGCCTTGGAGTTTGTTGGCGAAGAAGCTGTCGTGTGAGATATAGATGATAGCTCCGTGATACTGCGCTAGGGCGTTTTCCAACTCTTCGATACTCGGTAGGTCCAGGTGGTTGGTCGGTTCGTCCAGGATGAGAACGTGCGGGTCATCGGCCAGCATAGCAATCAATTGCAGCCGAGCTTTTTGCCCTCCGCTTAACAAATCTACCGGCATCTTCCCGTCGGTTGCCGGGTTAAACAGATAATCGCCCAGGAACTGCTTGATGCGCTGTTCGCTAATCTGCAGACCCTTGTCGCGTAACACCTCTTCGAGGGCATCGTGCAACGTAAGCTTCAGGTATTTCGGGTTGATTTCCTGGTCATACACTCCTATTTTGATGGCCTTCTCTACCTCAATCGAACCGTCAAAAAGTTCACAGTGCAGCGAGCTACCCGTTGCCTCCGCCAATATAGCCTGCACAAGCGTGGTTTTTCCAGCGCCGTTGCGCCCGTGGAGCCGAAGCCGCTCGCCCTCTCGCAGAGCAAATGACACCTCGTTAAATAGCGGTTGGCCAGCAAACCCCAGACTCAAATTGTCGGCCTGGATAAGCAGGCGACCAGTCCCGGCTGATTGCTTTTTACGAGTGCGGACCCTGATATTGGTCGCCTTGTACTTGTCGTAGGTGTCATGCAGCTTGTTGTTCATGCCTGATGCCGACTCTTGATCAATCCAAAATGACGGCTTCTCTGCCGAGGATAGCTTTTGCAACTCCTCGGCCGCTCGTAGCTCTTGCGACTTAAATCGCCTGATAGTCCCGGGATTGCGGGCTTTTTCTTTTAGTCGGCGAAACCGAAGAACGTCTTGTTTTAAATTCTCTATCCGGCGCTGGGTGGTATCGTATTCGTTCACTTGGGAGCTGATTTGGTTCGTGTTGGTACGTAGATATGCCTCGTAATTACCACGGAAGCTATAGCTGATGCCATCACGGATTTCAACGATACGATCGACGTTATCTAGCACATCACGGTCGTGCGTGATAACCAATACGGCTTCATCAGCCTGGCGAAGCCAACTAATAAACGCAGCTTTCGCCACGTAATCCATATGGTTGGTCGGCTCATCGATGAGCGCAGCATGCCCACGGCTCCGCTGCACTTTTATAAGCTCTACCATGCGCTTTTGCCCACCACTGAGTGATTTGAGCTTGCGGTGCATGCAGGCTGGGTCTAACTGGTACGCTGCAAAGGCTGACTCCAGCTCGCTCTCTAGCGTGTAGTAGCCGAGCTCATTAAACCGCTCCAATGCATCGCTAAAAACTTGGATTTTTTCGGCATCACTACCCATCTTGTTCGGATACGTATCGATGATATGGGTGAGCTTCTCGTACTCCGGCAAATCTCCCTGGATGTACTCTAGGACGGTTTTGTCCTCATGCCCATGATGCTCCTGTCGACTACTGACAATGACAGAGCCCTTTTTGACAGTTACCTCTCCTTGGTAGTCGGTGTCATCGCCGGTCAAAATGTGCAGGAGCGTAGATTTACCAGTGCCATTGCGGCCTATCAGACCGATCTTTTCTTTGTTGTGAATCTCTAGGGCAACGCCTTTATATAAGACGTTATCGCCGTAGGACTTTTCGGTTATTTTCGCAGACAAAATCATAGGGTTCCTTGCTACCATTCAGAGATAGCTTCTTACGACGCTTCAATAGTCTTTACTTTACCTCATGATAAGGGAGACTGACAGATAATGCTAGGGGTGCAGTTGGTATAGGCTACTGTGAAAAGATTTCGGAGAAGAGAGCGGCGTAGCGACAGGAGGCTTCTTTCGCCAAGATCTCGAAGGCGAGGCGGAAGAGACAGATATTAGTCTTTGCGTGAAAGACTATGGTCGGTTGGGGTTGGCTCGGTGTTGGTTGCCAATGCCATTACTGCTGTTATTACCATTATTGTTGCTGTTGCTATTTCGATTACCGTTACTACTGTTGCTGTTGCCAGCTTTTAATATTGCCCGAGCGTCCTTGGCGGCTGAGCGAAAGTCCTCTGCACCGAGCACGACAGCTATTGAAATGCCGTCTATGGAGCCGTCGTCGTAGTCTACATCGGCAGCCATGTACGTTCTTCTGGCTTCATCCGTGTAGCCTATCTTTATTCCTACTGTACCGTCTTCGTTGGCAAACGAGTTGTGGTTTTTTATCAAGCCGGCTACTGGTATGACCGCCTCTTCCTGCATGGTGATTTCGCGTAACACTGGGTTTTGCATGTACTTGTGCCCGAGAATTGTCATGTTCTTAGCCGTGCTGACAGAAAACGGGGAGAATCCAGTGGCATCAGCCACAGCAGTTTCGCGCAAATCCATATCGCGGAGCATATCGTTGGCGTAAGTTACATATTCATCGACTGACCCAAAAACCGATTTAACCATCGTGTCCGTTATATTGTTGGCCGACATCATCATAGACGCCTGCAAGGCTTGGTGCAGGCTAATTTGAGCGCCGACTTCTACCGGTACAACTACTCCGCCCATGCTGATGTATTTGTTATATAACTCAACGTCTTCTTCAGTAAG
>SLOC01000016.1 GCA_007132685.1 Candidatus Saccharimonadota bacterium
ATTGCATAGCGGTAATCATGCCGAGATTGAAAAGTGGCGACAAAAAAACTCCATAGACAGTAATCAGTAATCGGAAAATAGAAATTTGCAACTGGCAGCAACTGTGAAAGGTCCGACCTTTCACAACTTTAGGGTGCGCAGTAAGCTGCGTAAGCAAAAGTACATAAATACTTGACGCGTCAAGTATTTATTTACAACATTTACGACAAACAATTAACAGATGAAAACACGCAATTAGTTGACACGTCAAGTAATTTTAGACCTTACTTTTTTATTAACTTTATATCTTTTAGCTACTTTCAAATTCCTGGTTTCTATCGACTGTTTACTGGCTACTGTATACTTAAATAGTACAAAAGAAGGAGGGAATATGTCTCGATTTATTAAAACTGCGTACGCTCATTGCGATTTACCTTGTGGAGTATACGATCCTGCCCAGGCACGAATAGAGGCTGAGTCGGTTCATGGTATAAACGAAAAATATGATGGCCTCAGCCAAGAGGATAAATGGCGAGCAGTGATGATTAAGGAGCAACGAGCCGAGCTCGTCAAACATCACCTATGGGTAATTTGGACTGATTACGCTAAGCCCGAGCACGTAGAGGCTAAACCTGACTTACATGATTTGTTTTGGCGAGCGACCAAGCAGGCAGGCGCCGTCAAGAAATCGACTTCGACTGAAGAAAGCCAGAAATTGCTCGATTTTATCAGCGAAATAGCCGATTGGTTCGCTGAAACAAAAAGCTAGATGGTTTATCTGCGGCGCATCGAAGGGAAAAGTCTTGAGCCGTACTATCAGACTGGTCAGAAACTTCTGTGTTTGCGTCGTCGTAACCTGCTTCAAGGTCAGGTCGCGTTGTTTGCTCATGAGGGGCGAGAGAAACTAAAAATTATCACCGCTCTTGATGGAGAAAAAGTGTTTGTCGAAGGAACGTCAGACTACAGTAGCGACAGCCATGACTTTGGCTGGATTGACGAGAGCGATGTCAAGGCGGTAGTGGTGTGGCCAAAGCCTCGGAAGCTGTAGATTAATTATCTGTCTTGATTTCTCTGACGAGCCGATTGTGTTCCTGGCGTAACTGTTCACAAGTTTTAGCTTTTGTCTGTATTGAACGCCTATTTGGAATATCCGGGTTTTCGACCGTATCAATAAGCTCCACGAGTTCGTATTGACAGGTATCATATGCTTTGTGCAACTCAGAGATTTGCGTGAGCTGGGCTCGCTGCTCGGCGGAGAGCGGTCGTGGTATACGCTGCCAGGCAAAAAAGCCCACAGCTATGATAGATACCGCTGCTACGATTGAGAGTATAAGTATACTTCGGCGATGATTAGTTGCCGCTTCGGCATGGGCTATAAGTGGGTTTTTTGAAGGACGGCTGAGCGGAGGTAACTCCAATGATTTCCGTGCTGCGGGAAGAAGGTCGTCTTCGTAGCGGTTGAGCGGGATGTTGTGCTCGTTACTATACGCCTTAAACCAGCTGAGATAGCTTGAAGTTGGTACGGAAAAAATCCTGTCGTGCCATATGTGATGCCCTGAATCAAAGTAGTGCACCTTTGGCTGGTGAACGGCATTGACTCCATATGTACCAAGCCCTGATGCGACGCTCATGTGCTCTAGGAGCTTCTGGTTATCGCTATGGTGAAGGTGTAGGTGACTATAGCGCCACACGATAATCTGCAACACACCAAGCACGCTAAAGTATGCAGCAATAAATGGCTGATTGCTTGCGATATGTTTGTCTATCTCTACTGTGCCACCTTCATGAGTGAGGGCAGCGTGCCAGCCCTCGTCCACCGACTGATCAGTTGACACGTGCACCGCAAGTGACTTGTGCCCCAGCCAATGGGCAATGTCATTAGCGAGCATATTGAACCCGTTCTCTTCATTCGTATACGCTTCTTTGGGGCTATGTAGATTGCCGCGATGTTCGCACGGTCTGAGCAAGTGTCGAATCAAGTCTGTTCGTTCGTTTTTGGTTAGGTGGGTTTTAGGGTGTTGTTTGGGCTTCATGTGTATCGCTCTTAAGTGTAGCGTATAAACGCAAGCAAGATAAGGCCGCTTATCGTATGTTTTTCATGGTTCTCTATTGGGTTAGAGTAATGCTACACTATGGATAGTTAAAAATACTGATATTTATGGATAAAGCAACCACCAAACAACTTTATAAAGTTCTCGCCATCGCCGCTGGTTTGTTCTTGCTGTGGCAATTACAGATTGTTGTGCTTATCTTGCTCGTTTCATTCCTGCTTACCATTATTTTGCTGCCGTTCGTTCGTTTCTTACACCGGTATAAGCTGCCGTCTATGCTCGCCGTTTTGATTCCTTTATTCATTTTTGTCGGTATCTTGACGGGGCTAGGGGTGTATCTAGGACCGACCGCATCTGAAGAGTTCCCAAAATTTATCCGTGATTTACCTGTTATTTTGAGTGAACTGCCACTGTGGCAGGCACTTGGAATCGATCAAGTAGACTTCCAGGAGCTTCTCAAGGAGCGATTTACTGACCTGGGCTCATTCGCATTGTTGATTGGTTTGTCGCTACTGCAAGGATTCGCCATATTCCTCGCAGTGATTGTTTTGACGATGTATTGGCTACACGGCTACGATTCGATTAAGAACACACTCGTTTCTTACGTACCTAAAAAATACCAACTCCGTATGCAGGATATTTGGCACCGAGCAGAAGTAAAGCTTGGTCGGTGGTTTGTCGGTCAGATGCTTATTAGTACTGCAGTTGGGCTTACAGTATGGGTAGCCGCTCTGGCACTTGGTTTACCATTTGCCGGTGTGCTAGGAATAATTGCTGCATTGCTTGAGATTGTGCCGGTTATGGGGCCAATTCTCGCTTCAGTGCCAGCAATATTGTTCGGCCTGGCTGACTCGCTGGAAAAAGGTCTGATTGTTGCGCTCGTTTATATCGTCATTCAGCAACTAGAAAGCCATGTGTTATCACCACTTCTTATGGGGAGAGCAGTGCATCTACATCCCATTGTGGTGCTGACAGCGTTCTTGGTCGGTACGATACTGTATGGTATCGTCGGCGGTCTGCTGGCAGTACCTATGGCGTTGCTCGTGAGTGCTGCAGTTGATAGTTTCCGTGGGGACAAGCTCCGCAACGACGACTTTATGTTACTCCCTAAAACACATAACGA
>SLOC01000013.1 GCA_007132685.1 Candidatus Saccharimonadota bacterium
AGGTGTTGGTTTTGGCTCATCAGCTGGCGCAGGAGTATCGGCTTGATCATTTAATGGCTGCTTCGGAGTAACAACATCTTGAACGACTGGTGCTGCTGACTCCTCTGGTTGCGGTGAGTTTGCTGGCGCAGGTTCAGTACCTGGAGTTTTGTTTGGAGTTGTTTCTTCTTCTGGATTCATTACTTCCCCTTATTATTTCTTTCATCATACCATAAGTAGTTTAGGCGATATGTATGCTGTTATTGGTACTGGCAATCATCTCTTCACGCTCTAAATCCGCCAGCACCTGCCCTAATCGCGAGTCGTTTATTTCTCGCTGTATCTTTTCAGGCGACAGTGATCCATGCTCAGCCAGCAAACGCATAACCATGCCGCGGACTTGCCGCTTGGACCCCTCAAACCGCAACTGTTTTTTATAATGCTGGCTGTGGTTATTGTTCCGTATGCCTTGTTTTTTGAGATGTGTTCCATAATCCATAAGTGCCCAATAAAACTCTCTGGGATGAACGCGATCAAGCGTTCGCTCAACCAATTCTATAATTTGCGCGTCGGACACACCCTTTTTGCCAAGGAAAAAATGATGCAAATAAATGGTTCGAATGTTCGTCTCGATGAACACGTGTGGCTGATTGTAGCTATAGACGCAAATTGCTGCAGCAGTGTTTTGACCTATGCCTTTTAGCGCGGTCAGACCTTGTACTGTCCAGGGTTGCTTATGCGACCGCAGCTTCTTGCTTATATCGTGCAGATATTTTGCCCGCCGGTTATAGCCCAGCCCGCTCCAAAGAGCAATTACGTCAGAGAGTTCGCTCGATTGCAGTGCGTCAATCGTCGGAAAGCGATGAAGAAAAGCCAAGTATTTTGGAATAACCCGTTCTACTTGGGTTTGCTGGAGCATTATCTCGGACACCAAGATTTTGTATGGGTCGAGGCGCCCATCAGCCTCAGGAGTGCGCCACGGCAATAAGCGAGCACTTGTATCATAATATCGCCATAACGTATCTAGAAAAGTTTTCTCATCCGCCTTCATCTACGTCTAGTATAGCGCTCTAGCTCAATAGGAAAACCAGCGCTCGATACTGGATGACTTCGCGACGTTTTGTATCTTGATAGGCTCCCGTTCGCCAACTGTGCTGATAGCATAGTCGGCTACCTCATCACCAGAATCTATACGATAAACCAGGGTTGTATCATTTAGCCAACGTATTGGATAGCGTAATTCGCTACTTTCTAAAAGGATTTGATATTCATCATTATCCGCGTCACGAACAGCTAAGTTGTTCATGTCTTCACCCAACAATACAACCGCGTGCTGGTTATCATTCCATGGATTAGCAGTATAGAGCTTGCTGCTGAAATCATCCGGACTATCTTCTAGCTCCTCTCTATCACCGCTGAATATGTTATACCTAAACCACTTGTCGCTCGTGGCGACCGTCATCGTGTCAAATGAGGATCTATAAAGACTCCATGACTCTCTCGCCATGACGGTCTCTTCGGATGAGCCATCAGCACGAATGCGCTTTAAATCAGTTGACTCAGTGCGAAAAATGCTCGAAGGTGCAAAATAAATAAAGTCGTTCACTCGTGCAATGGCATTGAAATAGTTACCTGAGGCAAGCCTTATCTCATCCTCCAAGGGATAGTTATAGCTCATCATTTGGTGACGATTTGGATCCATGCCACTCGCACCCGCAGCAATCTGAACATACGCCACCCGATCATCAAACCAACCTATAAGCTGTATGCGCTCCGATTGTGTCACTGCGAGCTTTTTGTCGTCCTCTAAATCAACAATGGTCAGAGTGCTGAGCAAAAACCCGTCTTCATTTCGTTCATCATCGCGAGTGGACACGACCGCAACCCGATTCTTCGTCGGGTGTGGCAACAAAACGGTATCTTCACGCTCAGCACCGGTCGCTGGCAGTACAATCGACTCATTTTGGCCATCGATATGACTAGCGACTACTTCGTAGCCCTCATCTGCTTCTCGTGTGAAAAAGTGCTTCAACTCTGGCACTAATCGAACATCCTGTTGCTGAGCATCACCAATATCGATTAGTAGCGACTCTTCGCGGTACTCATCAGCCACAATAGTAATCTCAAGCTCGGATACATCAACGTCTACGTCTGTTGTTAGCAGCGCAAACCCCTCCTCATCCGTGAAGGCACTCGCCTCGTCTGAAATTACCTCCGCTCGATGAATTGGAGCAGATGAGACGTAATCATCAACCACAAAGGCGTATTGGGCACCAGTTGGATACAACCAATACTGCCCGAGAGGATTGCTGCCCCAGCCAAGTGTAATTTGAATAGTACGGGGTGCAAATGCTCGGCGCTCTATTTGTAAGTCATGGCGGCCAAGCTTGATGCCTTCTAGCTTGGCATAACCATCTTCATTGGTGCTCGTTTCAATATCACCTATACTCACTGACACGTTTCTTAGCGGCTGTGATGAACTATTATCGATAACTGTTACCGACGTGCTCACTCGCACGCCAGCTGTATTGAGTAGCCAATACCGAGTAGCCGGCACCGTAGCTAAAGCAATTAACACGACTCCGAGAATAACTAACGTAATGTTGCGCTTGGTCTTATTTTGCCAAAATGAGCCCATGTACTGACCAAGCTGGCGTAACTTTGCTTTGAGCCGACCAGCTGATGCTGGCGATGATGATTCATCTTCAACCGCGCGGCTAGTTTCTGCCAGCTCGATTTCCTCTACTGCATCATCAGTTGATGGTGCATCTATTGACTCTGATGCCTTGGGCTCCTTAGCTGTTTGCTTCGGAACGTCTTCTGAGGCTTCGGTAGTTGATGATTTTGGCGTATCTAACTCTGGGCTTGGAAGCGATATTTCTTCTTCTGAATCGTCGGCTTCTTCTTCTGAAGACAATGGGTCTGTATCTCGGATAATCTTAACGTCTAATTTTTTATCGTCCATCGGTAGATTTGGTTTTTCTAGTGGTATGGCCCTGTCTCTATCCCTGTCGGCAGCCATCAAGGCGTCTACCTTCGCTTCAAGTTCGCGATAATTATCAGCTGCTAAATCTGGTTTTCGTTCTTTGCGCATCCGTTTAGTTATTGTAGCAAACCATAAGGGGTATTGAGGCTTTTATTTTTGTGCGC
>SLOC01000001.1 GCA_007132685.1 Candidatus Saccharimonadota bacterium
GTTGAGCTTTTTCAATAACTGGAATATCAATCATGGGATTCTCGTAAATTTCGAGTAGTTCGACGAGCTTATCCTTGAATTTATCTAGGTGTGTGCCGACGCCACCACCAACGACAATAATATCCGGTGTATATATAGCGATGGCGGTCAAGAATCCGCCTGCTAAATTGTGAGCGATTTTGTACCACGTCTGCTGATCTTCTATTTCGCTCGCTCGTTTGCCGTAGTTGCGCACGATAGCACTACCAGATGCAAAGTGTTCCCAGCGTTCTAGTTTTCCTCGGTGCTCAATCAGCATATGGCCTATCTCGGCGTCGAGCGCATTAGGCTCCAGCTTACCGTCAACAATAAACGCTGCACCAATACCAGTACTTACAGTAATGTAGAGCACTTTCCTAAGAGATTTATCAACGAATTGTGCTTCGCCGAGCCCCGCGAGGTTAGCATCGTTTTCGACAATAACCGGGCTGTGTAAAATTCGCTCAAAATCGGCTTGTACCGGTACATGCTCCCATGGCAGATTACCAAAGGTAAGGCCTACGCCGTTATTACGGTCAATTTTTCCGGGGATAGCGACACAGGCTTGCTCAAACTCGCGTGTAGCCAGTGATTTGGCATTTTTTGCTACCTCTTCGATGAAATCTGGGTACTCTTTGGGCGTTTTTATTTTCGTGGAACTGAGTATTTTTCCATCCTTATCAACCTCGCTGATAAGTGTTTTTGTTCCACCGACATCAACAGCTAAATACATGTATCTTAGTGTAGCAGGTGCCATTCAGACTGACTACCTTTGACTGAGAGGTGATGAACAGATATACTGTTGAGTAACCGTGAGAGCAGCTAGATTACGCACCTGCGTCATATCTGGCAATTTTCTCTAGGAAAAACATTAGAAGGAGGCATGATAATACATGTCAAATAAGACCGTAACTATGGATGATTTATTGGAATCATCCGAGCTGACACGACTGAAGCCAGGCGATGTCGTTGAAGGCAAAATTATATCAATTAAGAAGAACGAAGCGTGGGTTGACCTCGGAGCTCAAGGCACCGGAGTCGTCTTGCGCCGCGAGATGAGTCGCAGCCAGAAGCTAAACGAGGGCGATAGTATCTCCGTGAGTGTTCTTGACCCGGAACTCGAGGACGGTGCAATACTGCTTAGTATGCGCCGTGCCGTAAAGGACAGGGGTTGGGATGAGCTGCAAAAAGCTTTCGAGGACGAGGAAGTGCTAGAAGTGACTCCCTACGATGCCAACAGGGGTGGACTTTTGGTTGAACACGAAGGAATCCGTGGTTTTCTACCGGTTTCACAGCTTTCAGCAGGTAACTATCCTCGCATATCTGGTAGCGACAAAGACGAGATACTCCAAAAGCTCAATCAGCTGACCGGTAAAACAATCAAAGTGCGAGTAATCGACGTAAGCCGTAAAGAGAACAAGCTTATCTTTTCTGAGAAAGAAGCTGTAAAAGATGAGCTGCAAGACCGCTTCGCCAGCCTGAAAGAAGGTGATGAGGTAGAGGGCGTCGTAACAGGGGTAATCGATTTCGGCGCTTTTGTAAATGTGAACGGCATAGAAGGGCTGATTCATATCTCTGAGATATCTTGGGAGAGAGTTGAAGATCCAAAAGACTATGTAAAAGTTGGTGACAAGGTAACCGCAAAGATTATCTCAATCGACAAAGATCGTCTATCACTTAGCCTGAAGCAAATGTCTGAAGATCCATGGCTAAGTGAAGTAAAGAAATTCAAAAAAGGCGACAACGTAGAAGGAAAAATCACACGAATTACACCATTTGGCGCGTTCGTTCAGTTGTCTCCGGCAGTTGAAGCACTCGTGCATGTCTCTGAGATGAGCAAAGATGAAGGCGTTGATCCGGAGAAAATCTTCCAACTGAATGAGAAGAAAACGTTTAAGGTGCTTGATATTGATACCGAAGGCAGAAAAATTGCCTTGAGCCTTAAGGACACAGGTTCGTCGTCAGAGAAGGCGAAGTAGCCACAATACTATAAAGAGTCACGTTTCAAGCGTGCCTCACGGTACCGTAGCTACAGAACGATTAGTAAATAATGAGAAAGGAGGTCACCAAAAGCATGAGTACAGTCATAGAGATTGATGACACTATTACGGTTGGTGACCTCGCCGAGAAGGTCTCTATACCAGTCACAAAGCTTATTGCGGAGCTTATGAAAAACGGCGTTATGGCGACGGTCAATGAACGCATAGATTTTGACACTGCGGAAATTATCGTTGGTGAGCTCGGTCTAGATTATGAACTGAAGCGTCGAGAAGTGACGCAGTCAGTCGAAGCTATAGAGAAAACCAAGAAACCCGTGAGCAAAAATGCTACATCACGGCCACCCGTTGTAGCAGTGATGGGTCACGTTGATCATGGTAAAACATCCCTTCTGGATGCAATCCGCGATACCAAGACAGCTGACGATGAGTCAGGCGGCATAACTCAGCACATATCGGCTTATCAAGCTGCACACGGTGAGCGAAAAATTACCTTCTTGGACACCCCTGGACACGAAGCCTTCGCTGCAATTCGCGAGCACGGAGCACGGCTTACTGATTTGGCAATCATTGTAGTGGCTGCTGATGACGGCATAAAGCCACAAACGGAAGAGGCAATACGTTTTGCCAAAAATGCAGGAGTCAAAATAATTGTTGCCGTCAATAAAATCGACAAACCCGAGGCAGACCTAAATAGGATAAAACAACAACTCGCTGATCATGAACTACTTATCGAGGAATGGGGTGGCGATACGGTATTGCAGCCAGTTTCAGCTATCACAAAAGAAGGTATTCCAGAGCTGCTGGATATGATTCTACTGGTGGCAGACGTAGAAGACCTGCGTGCTGATAGCGATATACCAGGGCAAGGACTTATCATTGAGTCACACATGGAGCAGGGCAAAGGAGCTGTTGCAGTAGCGCTTATCGAGGCTGGCACGGTGGAGCAAAGCGACTTTATAGTTGCTGGAGCCACGTATGCACGGATTCGAACCATGGCAACGACCAACGGAGACAAAATAAGTACTGCTGGTCCGGCGACTCCCGTAGTTATTACTGGCTTTAAGGAGTTACCTGAGTTTGGTGATGCATTCTCTGTGGTGCCTGATGAA
>SLOC01000052.1 GCA_007132685.1 Candidatus Saccharimonadota bacterium
ATGTAACTACATTTAGCGTGGAATATATCGATAGACAAGGGGAGCCGACCACTCCGGATAATGCTCGGTCAGTCGAGATAGTGCTTGGCTTATCAGCCGATCGGTTCGGACAAACCCTAGAAGTGTTCCAGGAGACAAGGATGGTATTTCGCAATGAATAAACGACGCGTATTACCCAAAGACGAGCAGGGCTCGTTGTTAGTTGCTGGACTCTTAGTCGGTATGCTTATGATAGGTTTAGGTATCGTACTTGGTAATATGGCCACTGCACAATTAGTGAGGACGAACCGTAACATCTCAGAACTAAACGCTTTACAGGTAGCAGAAGCCGGTATAGAAAAATCAATCAGCCAGCTTAATGTCGATGAGGAGTTCACGGGCTTTCCTGATGAGGAATTCTTTAATAATCAGCGGCAAGGCGTCGGTATTTTCACGACGGAAATTATCGATGGCGCCGAAGACGAAAAGTTTATTATCTCTACCGGGTCAGTGTATCGCTATCAGGATGAAGATGGGGACCCGCTCACCCAGCGACGTTTACGAGTGACAGTTGTTGGCACTGAGTCGGACGGTTTCTCGGTACATACCGGTCCCGGAGGCCTGTTGCTTGGTGGCAATGCCAGTATTACCAACTCCGATGTACATATTAATGGATTTGTCGAACTTGATGGGTTTGCACGAATCGGCACAGAAAACGATCCACGCGGCGTGAACATTGCAAATATTCGTTGCCCACTCGTAAGCAATCCAGGCGACGATTATCCAGAACAGTGCTCATCAGGCAATGAGCCGCTGACGGTTGGCAGTAATGCTCGGATTTATGGCACCGTCTGTGCGACACACCAGACTGATGATACGAATATTTATGAAGGCGATGGAGGAGAAGGGCTAGTAGCGGGCTGTATAGCACCAGAGGTGCAACCGCCAGAGTATGACCGCCAGGCGCACATTGATGAGGTAACGATAGTTGCCCCTTCCAGCGATAACCAATACCGCTGTCATGGGTCGAACAATAACGTCACATGGCCAGACGGTCTTCAGCTAAGCGGTAACGTCAACCTTGGCGGTAACTGTACTGTTGTCATCGAGGGTGATATTTACATTACCGGAAATTTCCGAACTGGTGGCTCATCGACGGTGCGTATTGCCGATTCAGTTGAGGAAGAGCAACCAAACATTGTGGTAGATGGTGAAATAGACGTTGGTGGCTCAGGGCAGTTCATTAGCAATAATCAAGGTGTTGGCGGAAGATTCATGAGCTTTAAGTCCGAAGCAGATTGTAGCCCGGATTGCACCGATTTATCTGGCAACGATTTGTATAACTCACAGAGTGTTACCACTGTTGATCTTGGTAGTGGAGTAAACCTTGCTGGAATGGTGTTTCAGTCATACTGGGGGACAGCACGGTTGGCTGGTGGCGGCAGTGTTGGCGCAATCGCTGGCCAGACGGTAGACTTGCGCGGGTCAGGTACCGTAGTTTTCGGTACGATACTATCATCCGGCGAGAAAACCTGGCGAGCTACGAGCTACCAGGAACTGCCAGTACTTGACTAGTAAGTATCGCTAAACAAAGTAGCTAAAGAAGCCTTAACAGACTGATATTTTACGAGGAACACCCTTATGTTCTTTACTGAAGCGATGCTTCTACTAATCTTGGATTTGCAGGACCAGATAGCAATGATTACTAAAAAACCCGGGTGCTTGAGACCCGGGTTTTTCGTTGCAGTTACAGTTATATGTGTTACTGCTGATTTTCTCGTACGATAGCGTCACCACTTTCGAGATTGACCGTTAGCGTGTAACTAGTACAACCACCCAAGTCAACATCACAGCCTCCTGGTTCGTAGATATACTGGTTGACAGCGTTCTCGTCGTCAGTTAAATCACTGGTTGTTCCGTTTGGATCAGTGAATACTTCTTCATCGAGCCCTTGGAAGTGCTCGTCGCGGAAAGTCTCACTATTCATATCTGCCAGCGTTGGGTACACGGAGTTACCCAATGTGTAGTATGTTTCAAGCGCTTGCCGTAGTGATCGTGCATCTGATTCACGCGCAGCGTCACGTGCTCGTTCGTTAGCGCCACCTAGTGCAATTGCGGTAATGGTAGCAAGGATACCGATTACGACAATCACGATAAGTAGCTCGATAATTGTAAAACCTTTTTGATTCGTTTGAGTTGTCATTTCTGACCCACCCTCCTTATTACTTGTTGCTTATTGTTTTGACTGTTAGGGAGCTTTCCCATGCGTCTAAGTAGTAATTATAAACATAAGAGTGATTGCGTCAAGCGTGATACTACTGAATGTTCTGGCTCAATGAGGCAATTGGCCCCATTACGCTGATAGCGATGAGCCCTACCATACCCCCAAGTACAACAATCATAAGTGGTTCAATGATAGAGCTGAGGCCATCGATCGTCGCCTCGACCTCTTCTTCATAAAAATCAGCGACCTTCACTAAAATCACATCTATCTGTCCGGTCTCTTCACCAATGGCAATCATCTGGGAGACGATGGGCGGAAAATGCTTACTTTGCGAGAGTGGATCAGAGATGAGTTTGCCGTTCTTTACTTCCTTGGCAGTCGCGTCAAGCTCTTCTTGTATGACGACATTGCCGATTGCCCCTCCGGTCACATTAAGTGCATCGAGTACTCCTACGCCAGCTGCCATAAGTGACGAGAAAGTTCGTGCAAATCGAGCGATTGCCACCTTGGTAACGATGGTTTTTATTACGGGAATCTTCAGTAGTAAGCTGTGAAACTGTCGCTTTCCTTTCGGTGTCTTGATGTAGCGCAACACACTAAAGCCAAGCGCACCCATTGCTATAAAAATCAATACCGCAAATGACTGCATAAAATCACTTATTGCCAGAAGTGCTCTCGTGAGCGCTGGTAGTTCCGCGCCACCACCCAGATCTTGCAAGATCTCGCCAAGTTGAGGGATAACGAACATCATAATCGCAAAGAACGCGATAATTGTTATACACAGTATGACAATCGGATAGGTCATGGCGCTTTTTATTTTGCGCCGCATGCTCGCGTCAGATTCGAGCTGAGATGCTAGTCGTTTTAAGATTTCATCTAAGATTCCGCCCGCCTCACCAGCTCGTACCATATTGACGTACACGCTAGAAAAAACCTTTGGATGTTTCTCAAACGCATCACCCAGTGCAGTGCCACCCTCGATATCTTTGGAGATTTTTCCAATCACTTGTTTGAATGAGTCACTATCAGTTTGCTGATGCAAAGTGTTAAAAGAGCGGGTAAGCGGGACGCCTGCAGAAATCATCGTCGAGAGTTGCCGCGTAAAACCGGCCAAGTCCTTGAGCTTTACCTTTTCACCACCAAACAAGTTAAGGTTGCTCTTTTGTTTTTCTTCTTTTATAACGACCGGCCGAGCACCTTGTTTGGTCAATGTTTCCGCGAGCGCTTGCTTGGAAACTGCATCAGCTGAACCCTTGACGGTCTTACCCTCTTTATTGGTTGCGGTGTAGGTAAACTTCATGCACTAATCCTCAGCTGTGACCCGAAGTATTTCTTCGATTGACGTCTGCCCACGCAGCGCCTTAATAAAGCCATCAGTCTGCATGGTTATCATGCCTTCCTTTATGGCTTGCTCTTGTATCTCGTCGCTAGTGGAATTGGCGACGATGAGCTTTTCTATGGCATTAGAGTTCCCAAGTACCTCGTAAATACCAATCCGACCTTTGTAGCCTATGCCACCGCAACTATCACAACCATTGTCATGCGCCTTCCAGATTTGCTTGATTGATGATTCGGAGGTACTGAGATTGTCATCTTTTTTATTCTTGTCAGTCGCGGTACCAACTCCGCCCTCTTGGGCAAGCTTTTCAAGCTGGTGTACGTGCTTCATCTTGTCAGAATCGTCCGTACCGAAAATTTCGTGTATCTTTTTGAGCTCGTTACTATCTGGCTTAACTGCTTCTCGGCAGTCAGTGCAGAGTCGTCTGACCAGTCGTTGACCAACGACTGCGCGTACAGTGCTTGCAATAAGAAACGGCTCGATATTCATATCCAGCAATCGCGGTAGACAGGTTGCTGCATTGTTGGTGTGAAGCGTGGCAAACACGAGGTGTCCGGTCAACGCAGCCTGTACGCCGAGGCCAGCAGTCTCTGAATCACGAATCTCACCTACCATGATAATGTTCGGGTCTTGCCTAAGCAGTGCACGTAAACCTGCCGCAAAGGTCATGTTTGCCTTTGGATTAACCTGGGTTTGGTTTGCGCCAGGTATCTTGTATTCAACTGGGTCCTCGATGGTCGAAATATTGACACTCGGCTTATTTAGGAAACTCAGAACACTAAAAAGACTGGTTGATTTACCAGAACCAGTCGGGCCGGTTACGAGCACCATGCCGTGTGGCTGGGTAATTGCATTGTTTATAAGATCCAGCGAAGGTCCCCAATACCCTAACTCTTCGAGGGTAATTGGCTTACCTGATTCATTGAGGATACGCATGACAACCTTTTCGCCCTCAGCTATTGGCAGAGTAGACACACGTAGCGCGAACATGTCAGCGCCGACTTGAATTTTGAAGCGCCCATCTTGAGGGGCTCGACGTTCGTCAATTTTCAAGTTAGCCAATATCTTGATACGAGAGACCAAGGCATTTTGTACGCGCTTAGGAAGCTTGTTAGCTTCTCGCAAAACGCCATCAACTCGGTAGCGCACGACAACGTGGTTATCTCTGGGCTCAATGTGTACATCGCTCGCATTGCTCCGAATAGCGTATTCGATTAAGAGGTTGACGGTCTGAGCGATTGGAGAATCTTCTGCTAAATCGTCTTCATCGATTTCTTCTTCGTCACTAACATCCTCAAGATCTTCGTCTGAGACTACTTTTGTCAACTCGCTGCCGATGTTGCCACGGTACTGATCAAGCGCTGCTTGGATTTGGCTTCGGGTGGCAATATGAATTTTGATATCGTCACCGAGCTGTTTTTTCAAGAAGCTCGTTGCCTGGATATCATCAGGGTCTTCCATCGCGAGCAGCTTCATTCCGTCTTTATCGACGTCGAATAAAACCACGGCATATTGCCTGGCGATGCGCTCTGGTATTAGGCGAAGCACCTCACGCTTTATTTCTTTGGGCTGCAACTCAACAAATGGAACATCTACTTCCTCAGCGTAGAGTTTGGTGATTTCCTTCTCGCTAATAAGCCCATTACTAATAGCAAGGTCTTGAAGCGGGCGCTTTTCTGCGGATTCTTGCTCGCGCAGCGACTTTAGCTGGTCCGCCTTGGCTTTGCCAGCGTCAATAAGCAGTTTTTCGACCAGAGAGTCTGATATACGCATACAGGTTATGCTTGATTATAACGCAATCAGAACAGCTTGCTAAACGTTTTTAGTCAAAAGGGTGTTTGTTATACTAGTACAAAATGTGGGTAACAGTTAAATAACAAGGGAGTAATCACGCGTGGCCAAAAAATCAACCAAGTCGACCAAGAAGGCAAAAGATACGAACAAAGCGGCCGAATCAGACGGCAAGAGTAAGGCGCTCAACCTTGCCCTAGATACAATCGAGAAACAGTATGGCAAAGGTTCAATTATGCGACTTGGTGAAGGGTATGGTGAAGACATCGAAACTATTCCATCAGGCAGCCTTAGCCTGGACTTAGCGCTCGGCGGTGGTATCCCGAGGGGGCGAATCGTTGAGATATATGGTCCAGAAAGCTCTGGTAAAACCACAGTAACATTGCATGCCATCGCGCAAATTCAAAAAAAGGGTGGCACAGCAGCGTTTATCGATGCCGAGCATGCTCTTGACCCGCAATATGCCAAGCGCATCGGCGTAAATACTGATGACCTTTTACTCTCTCAGCCTGACAATGGCGAACAAGCACTCGAGATTACCGAAACGCTTGTGCGGAGTAACGCCGTTGATCTTATCGTTGTTGACTCGGTGGCGGCATTAGTTCCTCGTGCAGAGATTGAGGGCGAGATGGGTGATAGTCACATGGGCTTGCAGGCACGGCTGATGAGTCAGGCACTTAGAAAATTAACCGGAGTGATTTCTCGTAGCAAGGCAACAGTCATCTTCATTAACCAGATTCGTATGAAAATCGGTGTTATGTTTGGTAACCCAGAGACGACGACTGGCGGTAATGCACTAAAGTTCTACTCATCAGTTCGTATGGATATTCGACGCATTTCTCAGATTAAAAAAGGCGAGGATATCATTGGCAACCGCACAAGAGTAAAGGTGGTCAAAAATAAAATGGCTCCGCCATTTCGTCAAGCCGAATTTGACATCATGTACAACAAGGGTATTTCGCTTACGGGTGACATACTAGACTTAGCTGTAAAACATGAGTTAGTCGAAAAATCTGGCCCATGGTTCACCTTTGATGACCAGAAGTTTTCAGGTCGTGAAAGCATTCGCAAATACCTAGAAGAAAACCCGAAAGCCGTCGATACTCTATCGGCAAAGATTAAAGAAGCTGCTCAGCAAGAGGATAATTGACCAAACAACCAACCAGCTACACTGTTACCGCTATCGAACCACAGGTAAAGCGACCTGATCGATACTCAGTTTTTTTAAATGGTAAATTCTGGTGTGGTTTGTCGGCGCAAGGGCTACTTGACAGCAAGCTGAGGCAAGGGGATGAGCTCAGCAAACAACAAGCCACAGAACTCAAAGAGAAAGCGCAAACCGATGCCTTATTCAGCCGAACGCTTGATTGGTTGTCCAGGCGACCTCGCAGCAAGTGGGAAGTTGAGCAATATTTACGCAAGAAAGAAGTGCCGCCATCAACGATTGATGATTTTATGCAGCTACTCGCTGAAAAGCAGCTTATAAACGATGAGTTGTTTGCTTCGTCGTGGGTGGTTAGTCGCCGATTACTTAAGCCAATTAGCCGTCGCAAACTACAGGCAGAACTAAGGCAAAAACGAGTAAGCGATGAAATTATCCAGTATGTACTAAAACAGGATGATGCAGACGAACTTGTCGTACTGAAAGATATGATAATAAAAAGAAGACAACAGACACGCTACCGTGACGACACAAAACTCATGCAATATTTATCTCGCCAGGGTTTTAATTACGGTGATATCAAGCAGGCTTTCGAGGAGCTTGCTAGCCAGTAACCGGCTTGGTTACTACTTGTGGCTTTACAGGAGTGTGCTGCAAGGGGTCTTTAATCGTTATTTTTTTATCGTCTACCTCGATGATTTGATTACGATCAACACTAAGTTGACCGTCGCTCAAGCTTTTGAGCATACTCTGGCCGACATATAATTTCTGAACGTAGAGTGTCTCTGAATCAACGGCAAAATCTACTACCTTGCCGAGCTTTTTCTCTTTGGTTACTACTGTTTTACCGATGAGCTCAAAGTCTATTTTCAATAATTTTTGGAATCTTACGAGGTCGTCGGGCTCGCTAAGCACTTCGTAATCATCGACAACAAATCCTTGTTTTATGTGATCACGAATATCTTGCGATAACAATACCAAGTGTTCACGGTTGAACGAGTCTTCACAATGAAAACCGATTATTTTTAAATTATCAGGATTAAATATTGGTCGTTTGGCAGTTGCAACTCTGCCACCTGTACGGAGGCTCATAACTGGCTGCTCAGTTATAGATTTGGCAACTATCAGCATAGTGATAGTATAGCGTGAGCTGTCGATATCATGCTATAGCTTGACCAAATTCATTTACACTTCGATACTAAAACTGCACGACATCATGAAGAAACTATCAATTGCCACCAACAATCTTGCGTCTACCGAGAAACTCGGGCGTACCATTGGAGCTCACTTGCGTGGCGGAGAAGTGATTGAGCTCGTCAGCGATGTGGGCGGAGGAAAGACCACGTTGGTACGCGCCATTGCAGCTGGCGCAGGGAGTAAAGATACCGTGACGAGTCCGACGTTTACCATTAACAAGCTGTACCAAGCAGCCGAGCTGACGCTCGCGCACTTTGATTTTTATCGTTTGAACGACGCCGGAGTTGTTGCCAGCGAACTCGCGGAACACCTCGAGCAAACCGATACCGTTGTCCTAATCGAATGGCCGGAACTCATTAATGATTTATTGCCAGACCGTCGTTTACGTATATTGATTGAAGCCTCAGGCGAGACGAAGCGGACGTTTTGTCTCGAGTATCCGCCGTCGCTGGCGTATCTTGTGGAAGGGGCAAAATGAAGATATTAGCTTTGCGTACTGACACTGCACTTGCATCACTGGCACTCTATCAGGGTGACACGTTGTTGCAGGAATTCAACTGGGAGGCGGGTAGAAGGCTGTCGGCAACCCTACACCGCAAACTTCTAGGGCTTCTCCAGAGTGAACGACTTACATTATCTGATGTAGAAGCGATTGTAGTGTATCAGGGTCCGGGAAGTTTTACAGGGCTGCGAATCGGCATATCTGCCATGAATGCGCTTGCTTATTCGCTTAACATTCCAATTATCGGTGTTAGAGGAGACGCATGGAGCACAAATGTCCAGCACGAGCTACTTGCAGGCAAAAACCATCGAATCGTTCAGCCGTATTACGGCGCGGATCCAAAAACTACCAAGCCGCGTAAATAGTTGTATTCAAGTCAACACGTAGCGTAGAAATACTTGACATAGAAACACTTGTGTTTATAGTAGTAATTGTAGTAATTTTTAACAAAAAAGGAAACAAAATGCTACAACTTACATCGCCACAGCCTTTTTGAGGTCGGCCGTACGAGCATTGTGAAGCAATGTTCGCTTTTTGCCGTCTGAGCGTTAACAATAAATAAAAAATAAAAAAATGGCACACACAAGCAAACACCAACGGTATGTAACCGCGCAAAGAAGCACTTCTACGCGCACATACTCTGCTGATCAATATCAGAGAAATTCTGGAGCTGCTCATAAGGCGGCTGCGAGTCATGCTGTGCGACCGCGTCCAGCTCAACCCGCTACAGCACCATTATCTACCCCGCCATCACCTGAGGCAGTCTCAACCAAAGAGGTAATTACACACGAGCCAGCTGTCGTCTCTCAACCTAAAGCTCCCAAGCAACGTGCACTTATCCAGGACACCCGACGACCTGTTGCTTCCATTAAGCCACAAAAGTCGCAAGTCTTGCAGCGACATGTGGTCGCTAAGCCATATAAGAAGACACAGACAAATCTGCTTAAAGAGGTGCCAAAGCCAGAAAAAACCAAAAACAGGCTACCACTTCGCCTAAAAACTATATTTTCTTCTGTGGTTGTGATGTTGCTGGTTGCTGGCTCGGGAAGTTTTGCAGCGTTCGCCATAAACGATTATCACAATAGTCGTGACAATTCTGCGAAGCAGGTGCTATCTGGTTCGAGTGAAAAAGTGTCTTCAGCACAAACTGAGCAGCAGGCAAATGTAGACGAAACTCCAATAAGCCAAGATGATATAAACGGCAACAGCGTGCCAGATGATTACCCGAAGCGTATGAATATAGAAACCATAAATATCGAGGCACGGATAAAAGCCGGTGGCGTGAATCGTTATCAGCAGCTTGTTATGCCAAGCAATATTTATGATGTGAATTGGTACGAAGGCAGTCGTCTCCCGGGTCAAAGAGGCACAGTGCTTATGAGCGGTTATGTTTCAGGGCCAACCGAGCGCGGCGCGTTTTATTATTTAAGAGCGGCTGAACACGGGGATGAAATAGAGATAGAGACCGGCGACGGCACTACGTACACGTATGAAATCAAACACCGTGAACGTGTCCCATACGATGAATTAGATATATTTGACGCACTCGTCCCGTATGAAATGGGCGGCAATTGGTTGCACCTCATCGCTGTAGATGATCGCTACAATGTCATGAACAATGGCTATCAAGACCGCCTCATCATCTACGCCGAACAAAAATAACCAACCCATGTGGCATTTTTTAAGCTTAGCAGCTATAGTAGTCTGCAGGAATATTTGCGATTTTTGGGAGCAATATCCTACATAACATCCGATATTTTATACATAAACGTTAATTTCAACTGAATACAATTCACAGGCGAGCGGACTAATGAAGTGATAGTGACTGTCCGACCAGATTAATTGATTCAGGGATTTCATGAAAGGAATACCATGGAACTATTTACCCTACTGTTGGTAGCAGTTGGCGCTGCTGCTGGCTTTGGTGGTGGCCAAGTACTCACCAAGAAAAAAATCGACAACGCCAAAACCGATGCCGAAAAAGAACTCAAAAAAGCCAAAAAAGACGCTGAAAAAGAAGTCGAGCAGGCCAAAGAAGAAGCCAAGAAAATATCCGAAGAGGCCAAAAAAGACGAAGCCGATCGCCGCAAAGAAATCAAAGCGACTGAGGAGCGTCTCGTTAAGCGGGAAGAAACCCTTGATAAAAAGCTGGACGAACTCGACAAACGAGCCGAAAAAATTCGCAAAGAAGAAGACGAAATAGAAGAGCTCAAGAACGAGATCCGTAAAATTCGTGAGAAACAACAGGAAAAACTTGAAAAAATCGCCAAGCTCAAAAAGTCGGAAGCGGCCGAAAAGCTCATGCAGATGACCGAGCGGGATGTAAAGGACGACCTAAAGGGCTTGGTGACAAAGCTACAAAATGACGCTAAAGATTTAGCCGAAGATAAAGCAGCTACCATCATTGTCGGCGCGATGGAACGTATGGCAAGTGATGTGACAGCCGAACGCACCGTCACGTCCGTCAAGCTCGAGGACGAAGAGATGAAGGGCCGGATTATCGGTAAGGAAGGCCGAAATATTCAGGCCTTGCAGCGTGCGACTGGTGTAGACATCATGGTAGACGAGACGCCTGGCATGATTGTGCTTAGCAGCTTTGACCCAGTACGACGAGAGGTTGCCCGAGTAGCGCTAGAAATGTTGCTTAAAGACGGTCGTGTCCACCCAGGCCGGATTGAAGAAGTTGTCGAAAAAGCGCAAAAGCAAGTGCAAAAGGAAGTTGTGCGAGCTGGTGAAGATGCCGCTCGTGAGGTCGGGGTGATTGGAATACCCAAAGAAGTTTTGCAACTCCTCGGAGAACTCAAATACCGCACAAGCTACGGCCAAAACGTACTCAAGCACAGCACTGAGATGGCACACATTGCCGGCATCATCGCTGAAGAGCTTGGCGCAGATGTCAAGATTACGAAATACTCGGCACTCGTGCACGACTTAGGGAAGGCGTTGACTCACAAGATGGAAGGCAAGCATCACCACATCAGCGGTGAAATGCTACGAAAGTATGGTGCACCAGAAGAAGTGGCTCACGCTGCCGAGGCGCACCATGATGACGTGGAGGCTACCACGCTTGAAGCAATGATTATTCGAGTAGTTGATGCAATTAGTGCTGCTCGACCAGGTGCCCGCAACATTAGTGCCGAGAACTTTGTTGAGCGAATGAAAGACCTTGAAAATGTCGCTACTGGATTTGACGGTATCGAAAAAGCCTATGCAATCAGCGCAGGTCGAGAGGTGCGAGTGTTTGTAAAGCCAGATGACATCGATGACCTTTCGGCGATCAAACTCGCTCGTGATATATCGAACAAGATTGAGTCGACGATGCAGTATCCGGGGACTATTAAGGTCAACGTTATACGCGAGACTCGCGCCATAGAATACGCCAAATAGTTTTGTCGTCTATTCGCGTTGCTGGCAAAGCCAGCAATGCAAATAGTCTCACGGCACATTACTGCGTCAAAACTTCCGTTACTCACTCACTGTATGCCTGATACAGCTCGTTGCGTTACTCAGTTTTTCCTTGTACTGCACTCGTGCAAAACTATTTAGCCCCGAGAAGCACTGCACATTACTTTGTCATCTACTGCAATTCGCAGTCACTGTACCGATTAGTACAGCTCCTTTGCGAGTCTCGTAGCTTCCGCGTACTGCTTGGTGTTTGTTCACTTGGCTGGCCAGATAGTTCTGTAGCTTAGTTGCGTTTCTGGCAGAGCCAGAAACTCTTCTGAACTCATGGCACATTGCATTGTCAAAGACTCCGATACTCCTGCGCTGTATGCTTGATACAGCTTAGTGCGTTTCTCGTCTTTTCCGCG
>SLOC01000035.1 GCA_007132685.1 Candidatus Saccharimonadota bacterium
AGTTATGATGCTGACTTTTCCGGTACGAGGACAATGACTGCCACAATTGTTGATAGCGTACTTTACGAGGGAGAAGATTCTATCACGCTGTCTGGGCTGAGCGGTAACGATAGTTCTACTGACTTTGATCTCTCTTATAGCACTGACAACGATGACTATATCTTCAGTTGGTCAGGTGCATCTGGTGGTGGCACCGTCACTGTGCAATTGCAGGGCTCGGGACAAACAGTCTGTACAGGTACAGGATCAAGCGGAGAATGCACAAGTGAGATTCAACTGAGTTCTGGGGATATAGTCTATGCGACTCGCAACAGCAGGACGTCAAACGAAGTAGAAATTGACTAAGACAAAAACGTGTTCAGGGCATTTCGAATATTTGCAACCCCGTGGTAGTGGGCGCTTCCCCGTTTGCTTTTAGTATTCGGGCCAATGACCGTGCTAAAACCGAGTTTCTTAGCTTCGGTGGCACGTTTATCCAGATGTGGTACATGGCGAATTTCACCAGAGAGGCCTACTTCACCAAACACTACAGCATCATCTGATAGTTGCATCCCCTTGGCTGCTGATGCAATCGCCATACAAATCGCTAAATCAGCCGCCGGCTCAGTGACGCGCAAACCACCAACTATGTTGACATATACATCCAGATCACCCAGCTTGAGCTTCGTACGACGCTCTAGCATTGCGATTAATACGTTTATCCGGTTTAAATCTATGCCGCTACCGGCACGTTTGGCGTAGCCATAATTAGTACGATTGGTAAGTGCCTGGACTTCTACTAAGAGTGGTCGGGTTCCTTCCAGTGCAGCGAAAACTACTGAGCCATCACTGACTTGTCGTTCTGCCAGTAGTGCAGCCGAAGGATTGGTTACCAGCTCCAGGCCGCTGTCTTTCATTTCAAATATCGCTGAATGTTCGGTTGAACCATAGCGATTTTTAACGGCTCTAAGCACCTTGAACCCGCCATACCTATCACCATCTAGTTGCAGCACAACGTCTACTATGTGTTCCAGAAGCTTCGGTCCAGCGATTGAACCCTCTTTAGTTACATGGCCCACCAGCACCAACGCCGTGTCGTTAGACTTAGCTGCCATCGTAAGCAGCTTGGTGCTGTTAGTAATTTGCGCTACAGACCCGGCAGCTGAAGCAACTGCCTCACAGGCCACCGTTTGTATCGAGTCAATAATCACCACGTCGTAATCGCCGCGCTCTATCTCCTCGACGATACTATCGGTCGAATTCGATGCAACTAGACCAAGCGCCGAAGACGCCACGCCAAGTCGCTCCGCCCGAATTGCAACCTGATGAGTAGATTCTTCCCCGCTGACGTAGAGGACTTTATGTTTCTTAGCAAGCTGGTGGGCAACTTGCAACAGTATCGTGCTTTTACCCATGCCTGGCTGTCCAGCTAGCAGGTTAACGCTTCCGGTGACGATACCACCACCAAGCAAATCATCAACATCCGAGATGTTGGTTTTTAGCCGAGCGACGTCGCGCTTTTTGGCCGCACTTATTTTAGTTGGTTTTAATCGAGTTGCTTGGCGTGATTGGCCGCTTTTACTTGATTGAGGCAAAACGTGTTCTTCGAGTGTATTCCATTCGTTACACGAAAAGCACTTACCACTCCAGCTAGCTGATTCACCTCCACATGCCGTACATACAAATCGTACTTTATCTTTTGCCATTGAGAAGTAGTATAGCAACCTTATTGCAGGGGGTCGATGGTGTCTGGTGGCCGCGTGTCAATCGAGGTGGTCAACGACTCAAACGCCACGACCGCGTCATTACGCTCAGCTACAAGCCTGTTGTACCGATCGATTAACGAACGAAGGCGATTAACTGTCTCGTTGTACGATTGCACGTTAGCGTTAAAGGTGGATACCCCTTCGTTATACTCCTCAAACTGTTCGTCCTCGAATAATTGGTTCAACCGAGAACGCTCTGCTTCAAGTGAAGAAGCCTGATTGTCAAGCGTAGTTTGCAGCGTGTCGATTTCGTCTCGCTGCTGCTTGAGCTGTTCATCTAATTGCTCAACACGTTGGCGGGCTTCATCAAACACACTAGCGTATTGCTCACTGTACTCAACGACCGCTAATCGGTCATCGAAATACTGAGCATAATACTCCTCCAGCTCGGGGTTATCGAGCTCTCTAACCTCAGTCGGCAAGACCGAATGCAGTTCATTAGCCACAATATTTGGATCACGGTCGCGGTAAGCCTGTATTGTGCGTTTGATACGTTCGTTGTCGAGCTGGTCATAAATGGCAAGGTTAAGCTCATCAATACGTTCCCGCTCAGCAGTGTTCAGTCTTTCGTATGCAACGTGTAGCATTTCGTGTGCAGCTGTCACTTCACGGATACCTGCAAGCTGCTCATCGGTAACGTCGTAGATATAAATACCTTGGCGGCTCACGTAACAGCCGAGCACAATCGATTTCTCGGCAACTATACATTGCTGGCGAAATGTTTCTCGGTCGAGAAGCTGTGGTTGATACACATAAAAATATCGCTCACCCAAGTCAGTCATGGTGGTATTTTCTGCAAGTTCTACAATTTCTGCAGGCGGGTCATAATCCCGTAGTAACCACCAGTCGATGACATCATCCTGCCTCCATATGAAAAGCACGCTCGCTATGAATATGGTGAGCGAAAATCCCGTAACTAAAATTGATCCAAATCGCTTCAACGCGCTATACCTCTCTCTACAGGAGCTATGATACCGAGTTTAGCTTGATTGTGCTACTGCAGGCGACGATTTCTTTTCGTTTTCTGTTCTAATCGCAAATACCGGCTCTCCCTTACGCGCAGTCATATGCACGATATCGCCTCGGTGTGCAACTTCATCAAGGAGTGCGACTGCGACATAGTCTTCTATAGTGTCTGCGAGGAGTCGACGCATCGGCCGTACTCCGTTGTGCGGGTCATAGCCCTTCTCGAGCATATATTTTTTGGCAGCCGGAGTAAGCTTAAGGCCTAGCCCATGCTTAACTAGGCGCTTGCTTAGTTCGTCAAGTTGTAGCTCTAGAATC